>JACPDS010000242.1 GCA_016183885.1 Armatimonadota bacterium | reverse complement strand
TTTCACAGTTGGGAAGTTCGAGTATTTCTCTGGCTAATTCTAAGCTTGGCTTATAATACTTATTTCCATATTTTTCGATGGGTCTGGTAATAAAAGATACCGATGTGGGAATTTCTTTATACTCTTTTAATATCTCATCTAAAATAAATTTTCCGGCAAAATGAGCTTTATCAATTAAAGAGATAGATTCTAATCCATCCCCGTCAATATGAGCATAAAAAATCCTCATTCCATTTAAAGTAGTTACATCCGGAGCGGGGATATCTTTTAAGGAAAGCGATTGATCAAAAAAAAGATAAGGATTTATCAGCCATCCTCCAAGAGTTTTTTCTTAGGCTAGTTCAGGTTTAATTTCTTTTTTAAGAGCTTTTCTTATTAAAGCAATCCGCTCTGGATCGCCGGGCGGAAAATAAAAAGCGCTATTTTCCATAGCTATCGCGCCTTTAGGAGTGATTACCACTAAATCAATGTCGCCCGCATAATAATCCTTAAATGAAAGAAATACTTTATTTTCCTTTAATTTAGAAGTAAATTTTGAAGAATAATAAATGCTGTTCGGATCAAAATATGCTTCAAAACCAAGCATGGCTTTATCCAGATTTTGTAATACAGGGAGATATTCTATTCTAGACGGAGGTAATTTTTTATATTCAATTCCTAAAGCTGAAAATACTTTTTCGGCAGTCCCTGATTCTATCTGGGTGGGCAGATCATAGAATGCTCCATAATCTTGAATTATTACAAGCTTTCTGCCTAAATTAATTTGATTATATAACCACCTCCCATATTCATCGGCGTTAAACATAAAAGGAGTAGTATTCCATGTAATAATCCCTTTATAATTTTGCATCATCTTTTCATCGGGAAGTCCGGATTCTATCGGGTAGTAATCTAAAATAGCGCCTAAATAATTTAAGGCTATTTCTCCTCGATGATAAAGGGGATGGTCTTCGACAGTTTTAGCTTCATTTTTTTTATATAAAACTAAAATTTTTCTTTTTACTTCATCTTTATCCGCAAGCCATTCCCAATTAGGAGGAAAAACTTCGGGCAAAGGATTTTCTCCTAAAAGCTGATCATGATTTTTTACGTTATATACGGGAACTTTAGGAGCATCTCCAGAAAAAGCTATTTCAAAAAATTTTTTAAAATTTACTCTTTGAATAATTTTCTTTTCTTTATCATCCCAAAAAAAACCAAATCCTTCCAAGATCATTCCGCCAAAAGGAGTATGGGCTATTAAGGCGCTTTTCGCCTCCAGCATATCAAGGCGATTTACTTCTAAATATACTTTATTATTTTTATTTATACTTTTATATAATTGATAATAATTTAATTTATCAGGTAAATTGGCTTGAAATTCTGAAAATTCTTTTTCTTTCTTCGTGATTTTTAATTTTTGAGGGTCATTAGTCCAGCCAAAATAAAATTCTAATCCGAAGGGCCAAAAAAATGTATTCATAGTTTGAGTGGATTCATTCCAGCTTATAAATTTGCCATTTGGTTTAGGAATAAGAGCTTGATATGCTCCATAGCTTCCCACAATAACTATTTTTTTGCCTTTCTCCATTTGAGAAACAAGCCATAGAGGATAAATATCCCCCCCTACCATTTCCGAACTCAAATAACAAGTAAGTATTCCTTGAAATGAAGAAAGATCTAATTTATCGCGCTCCGGAAGTAATTTTTCTATATCTTTTGCCTCCCAGGTATATCCTGATTCTTTTAGGAAAGTAGTTAAATAATTTACCACTCCTTCATGAGAAGGATCTCTTTCTTTATAAAGAACTAAAATTTTTTTAGAGTTATGAGCAAAAACTTCATTTAAAGGAGAAGAAAAGAAAATTACAAAAAATATTAAAAGAATTATTTTTAAATAAGCTTTCATAATTATATTAATTATTTCACTTTGCTAATTAAAAGTTCCTTTACTCAGAAAAAATTGAAGCAATCGGTAGATCGGCTGTATTTTTATAAAAAATATAAAAATCAAATGCTTGAGGAAAAATGATTGAACGCCGGATTGAGCCCTATTATTGTAGAATCCTTGAATTCTTATATATACTAAACTGGTTTAAAATATTGAATATCTAAAATATTTCCTTCTCTTTTTTCTTTAAATACTGCTTTTACTTCTAAACCAATATTTACTTTTTCAGGATTTATTTCTCCTAATTTATGAATAAATCCGCCATTTGTCCCTTTTATTCTTATTAAAGCAATAACTTCGGGCACATCTAAAGGTTTATTTTCTATATCTAAATATACAATCGTAAAAGAATGCACTTCTCCTTTATTTTCTACTTCGCGCCAGGAATTTTCTAAATTGGTAAAACATTCCTGACAGTAAATACGCGGGGGAAGATAGACAAAATTGCAATCAGGACATTTTGTGGCTAAAAATTTTTTTTCATCTTTTATTGCCCGGAATAATTTTTCTCCGGCTATTCCATAAGTATAAAGATATTGAACAGGCATTTCTCCATGCCAGGATTTTATATCTCTTAAATCATTAATTTTTTCTGTTATTCCCATTTATTTTACCCTCCCTAAATCGGTTTAAAATATTTAATATCGGTTATAGCGCCTTCCCGCTTATCTATTTCTTTCCAAACCGCTTTTACTTTCATCCCTATTTTAACTTCCTTGGGCTCAACTTCGCCTAAAAGATGTAAAATTCCCATCATTTTGCTTGCTCCTTCTATTTCAATCACCGCAGGAATTTGAGGTTCTTTTAATTTCTGCATATCCCAGCTTACATAACAAATAGAAAAAGTATTTACCGTCCCTTTGTCTTTTAAATAAATCCACTCATCATTAGGCTTAAAGCAAACTTCGCAAAACATTCTTGGAGGAATCATAATCCGCCGGCATTTACAGCATTTCCTTCCTATAAGCCTGCCTTGTTTTAATTCTGCCAGAAATCTCCCTATAGCTACTCCGGTATCCCAAGCGTATTTTAAATTTGGTTTATTTTCAAGACTTAAAATTTTTTTTTCTTTAAAATCGCTTTCTTTTAAACTAACGCCTTTAAATTCCATTTTCATACTTTTTTCCGATTTTTTTGATATTTTAAAAATTTCTTCTTCTAAGCCGATGCCTTTAAGTTCCATTTCTACCTCCCTAAAATTATTACTGTTCCAACCTGCATTAAATCCCCCCAGGCTTGCGCTAAACCTCTTTTAGGAGTGCCGGGAACCTGCCTTGCTCCAGCTTCTCCTCTTAATTGCCAGAATATTTCACATATCTTCATTAAACCAGCTGCGGCAATAGGATTCCCAACACCCAATAAACCGCCTGAAGGGCAAACCGGTAAATCTCCATCTCTTTTTGTTACTCCTTCTCGAGTTAATTTAGGAGCTTCTCCTTTTTTGCAAAATAAAAGTCCTTCTAAATGATGTAATTCTTTATAATCAAAAGGATCATAAGGTTCAACGATATTTATTTCTTTTCGAGGATCTTTTATCCCGGCCATTTCATAAGCCATTCGAGCGGCATATTCGACTTGTTTTGGATAATAAAGATCCCGGTTTGTCCAATAAGAAGTTTCCAGATTCCAGCCTACTCCCTCAATCCAGACCGGCTTATCGGTAATTTGTTTAGCTTTTTCTTCTGAAACTAAAACTAAAGCGCCGGCTCCATCGGTTATGGGACTAACATCTAAACGTTGAACCGGCCAGGCTAAGACTTCGGAATTTAAAACATCTTCTACGGTAATTTCTTGAGCAAGTAAGGCGCAGGGATGATCAAGAGCGTTTTTTTTGTTTTTTACCGATACCAAAGCAATATCTTTCTTAGATAATCCATGCTCATGCATATATCGATTCATTTCTAAAGCAAAAATCCATAAAAGATTCGGCTCTAACGGTCTTTCCAAAGTATGATCAAAAATAGTTAAAAAAGCTCCTTGGGGATGAGGGCGTAAAGTTGACATTTTTTCTTCGCAAACTACAAGACAGCTGTCAAATAATCCTGAAGCTATATGATACCAACCCTGAATAGGTGTAAATACGCCTGTCCCTCCGCCTACATAAGAACGCATATAAGGCTTGCGAAATCCTCCGGAACCATCCAGCATATATTCACCTTTCATGTGCATCCCGTCAAAAGCATCGGGAGCGGACCCAAATACTACACAATCAATATCTTTTAAAGTTAATCCGCAAGAATCTAAAGCCATTTTACTGGCTTCGTAAGAAAGTTCTTTGCCTGTTTCTAAAGATCTTCTTACAAATTTAGTTAATCCTGCCCCAACAACCGCTACCTTCCTCATATTAAAATTAATCCTCCCTTTCTAAAATAATCACTGCTCCTGTTGCCGTAGGAACGCCTCTCCAAACCTGAGCTAAACCTAAAGATGCGTTTTTTACTTGCCGGCAACCAGCTTCTTTAGATAATTGTAAAATTAATTCCACTATTTTAAAAGCGCCGGAAGCCTCAAATAAAAAACCTGCGCCAAGATTCCCTCCTGATATATTTACAGGCAGTGAACCATCATGTTCAAAATAACCTTCTTCTAAAAGGAGACCGGATTCCCCTTTTCTGCATAGTCCCATAGATTCTAAATGCTGTAATTCTTTATAGGAATAAGAATCGTCAATTTCCGCTAAGTTTATCTGTTTTGGATTTTGAATGCCGGCCATTTTATAAGCTTGCCGGGCAGACAATTTAGCATATACAGCTTCATCCCAATTTCTTGTTTCCAAAGAAGGATCGTCTGAACACCAACCTGCTCCTTTTATCCAGATAGGATTAGGGGTAATGGATTTAGCTATTTTTTCTGAGGCTAAAATAAAAACGCAGGCGGCATCCGCATGCTGGCTTTTATCCATTTTTCTTAAAGGATCTGAAAGCAGGGCGGAATTTAAAACATCTTCAATTTCAATTTTAGCCGGATAAGCCGATAAAGGATTTTTAAGAGCGTTTTTTTTATTTTTTACGACTACTTTAGCGCATTGTTCCCGGGTGTTTCCGCTTGAATAAAGAAAGCGATTCATTTCTAATCCCGCAATATAATGAGGGTTTAACCTTAAAGGTTGATTATAAACAGGATCTTGAGCAAAAGCTATAACTTCATTGGGATTAAGAATATTAGAAGCTTTGCTGTGGGCTTCTACAAGCACAATATCAAATTTTCCGGTAAGAATTTGAAGGAAACCTGAAATAATAGCGAAAATTCCGTCCGCAGAGATAGTATGAACACTTTTAAGATTTGCTCCTAATTGATCGGGAACATATTCATCAAAAATACTCACTCCTTCCAAGAAATCTTCGGAAACGCATATAAAACTTTGAACATCTTTGGGATGAATACCGGAATTTTCATAAGCTTTAACTGCGGCTTCAAAAATCATTTCTCGATAGGATAATTGCGGCGTAATTGTCTGAGGGACAGTGTATCCCATTCCCACGATGGCTGCTTTTCTCATTTTTTACCTCCTAAAGCAAATTAAGATTAAAAATTATATAAATCCCCTCTCCGACGCGACGACGTCGGGGGCGGTCTTTCTATAGATAAATTGTAAAGATTAAAGATTTCATTAATCTTATAATTCGTTCCTTTTCGTTTCTTTTAAAATTTAATCCTTCAAATTAAGCAATTTTTATTATATTAAATTAATTTAAAAATTTGCTTATTTAAATTTTTTAAATTTAAAATAGGAATTTTATTTTCCGAAGCTAATTTTTTATCTAACAAAGTATTATAACCCCAGGATGCAAAAGCTGATTTTACCCCGATTTTTTTTGCCGGAATTAAATTTTCCAGCGAATCATCTATAAAAATAATCTGAGAAAAATCAACTTTTTCTTTTTCTTTTATTAAATTTAAATGTTTATTTTTATCTAAATTAAATTCCCGGCTGATAATTTCTAATTTTATTTTATAATGATTTAACAATTTTACAGCCGAAGACCAATCTTTAGCGGTGCTAATAATTATTTTTTTACATTTTTTTTGAAAAATTCGAATAAATTTTAAAATTCCCGGATAAGGGCCTTGAAGATTCATCCATGATTTAAAATCTTCTTTAACTTGTTTTTCTCTTTCTTGATAAAAATATTTAGTAAATTTCGGAAGTTCTTTTAAGTATTTTTCTTTTAATTTTAAAAAATCTTCGCGTTTAATCTCTAAAAATTTAATTTTTGGATTGTCTTCCAGCATCTTAAAAAGTAAATAAAAATCTTCTCCTATGCGGCAAAGAAATCTTCCTCTTAAGAATTTTTTTTTAATTTTATCCTGATAAGTTAAAATGCCCCCTGCTTTAATATATGCTTTATAGCCGGTTTCCCAATTTTCTAAAGCGCTATCCCATATTACGCCGTCAAAGTCCAATGCGATGATATAATTTTTTATGTTCGGCATTATAAAAACCCCTTCCTAATTGTGACGTCGGGGTGGATGAATGATAGATAAATTATAAAGATTTTAATTTCTCTTTTTGTT
>JACPDS010000241.1 GCA_016183885.1 Armatimonadota bacterium | reverse complement strand
TTTCATCATTTATATACCAAAGAGAAAGTGGCTAAAACTATTTCAGAAATGATTCGAGTAACTAAAAGAGGGGGGATAATTTTAATCTGGGACCATAATTTATTAAATCCTTATTGGCCGATAATTATGAAAAAAGTGCCTCAAGACAGCGGCAAGGAGAGAATAGTTCCGATATCGGAATTATTAAGCAATTTAAAATTATATAAATATAAAGAATTGAAAATATTTTACTTAGGCTTTATTCCAGATTTTATTTCCCGGAAATTATTAAGTTTATTTCAATTTTTGGAAAAAATCGTGGAAACTCTTCCTTTAATTAATAAATTATCCGCTCATAACGTGATTATTTTTAAAAAGGCTTAAATAATGTGGCAGGGTAAAACAGTTTCAGTAATTTTTCCTACTTATAATGAAAAAGATTCTATTCGAGAATCTATAGAAGATTTCTTTGATAATGGTTTTGTTGATGAAATTATTGTAGTAAATAATAATGCCGCTTTAGGCACTTCAGAAGAGGTGGCAAAAACAAAAGCTAAAGAAGTTTTGGAAACTGTTCAAGGTTATGGAGCGGCCATTCAGCGGGGTTTTAAAGAAGCTAAGGGAGATTTATTAATTGTCAGCGAACCGGATAACACATTTTCCGGGCATGATGTGATAAAACTTTTAGCTTATTCTAAAGATTTTGAGTTTATTTTGGGAACCCGCACCGCCGAAGAATTTATATGGGAAGGCGCCAATATGGGTTTTTTTTTAAGATGGGGAAATTATGCTGTGGCTAAACTTATGGAAATTCTTTTTGATTCAGTCGCTTTAAGCGATGTAGGCTGTACAATGCGTTTAATTACCCGAAGCGCTTTAGAAAAAATGCAGCCTTACTTTGCCATTAAGGATAATTATTTCGGTCCGGAAATGATGCTCTTGGCGTGTATTTTAAAAATTCCTTTTATACAGATTCCGGTAAACTATAAAAAAAGAATCGGAAAATCTTCCGTTACCGGAAATAAGATTAAAGCTTTTAAATTAGGCTTGCAAATGATTAATTTAATTTTTAAATATCGATGCCGGTCTTTATTTGGAAAATTTAAGAAATGACATTAAATTATTTATTATTTGGAATTATTTTTATTTTGGGATTATTTTTGCGTTTTTATGGTTTAAATACTTTTACCGATTATCTCTCAAGCGATCATGTTCAGCAGGTATTAGCTTCTTTAAATTACTTTAATTATAAGACACTTTTTACATTTAATATAAAACAAAATTTAATTGCCGGAGTTTTTAGCTATGCTTACGGATTTGTTACAATTACTTTTATTTATACATGGATCTTATTTTTAAAGTTTTTACATCTTCCCATTAATGAAACTAATATTTCTTATCTTAGCGCTTTAACCGGAAGTTTAAGTGTTTTAGGAATTTATTTATTAATTAAAGAATTGGTTGACTCAAAATCAGCTTTACTTTGCTCATTTTTAGCGGCAATAGAGCCTTATTTAATCGTTCAATCTAAAGATCTGGGGCGTTATCATATTATTTCCGCTTTAAGTTTATTTATTTTTACTTTATATTTTTTTATTTTATATTTTAAAACTAAAAATTCTCTTAACGGATGGCTCGCCTCAATATTTTTAGCTGTCTATATAGGCAGTTCAAATATGTTTATGGGAATTTTACCCTTAATTTTTTATATCGCTTATCTTTATTGTGGGAAAAAAGATATTTTTAAGTTATTTTTTAAGAAAGAAATCTTAATTCTGCCCGGTATTACTTTTTTATTATATTTATCAGCTTTAATTTATGTAAAATTAAACCACTTGAGTTTTGGATCGGCTTTTTTAGGCAAGCCTTTAGATAAACCTAAAATTTTAGGCTTTTATCTTTCCTCCCTTTCTACGGATTATATTAGTAATGTAGGTTATATTATTTACAGTTTATTTTATATAGGTTTAATTTACGGCGTTTTTTCTTTTTTAAAAAATAAAAAAGAAAGTTTAATTTTTATTTGGGCTCTTATTTACACTATCCCTTTTTTATTTTTTACTCCTCCTTCTGCCACTGTAGTCAGAGTTTATATTATGGAATCGCAAACTTCCTGGGCAATTTTAGGAATATTAGGATTATATTATTTATATAAAAATAGTAATTATAAAATATTAAAATATTTTTTAAGTTCATTAATATTCAGTTTATTTTTAAGTATAATTTTATTAACCTCAGGATTTGCCTTAAATTTTCCTATTTATAGCAATTTTTCTTTAGGCGCGGTTAAAGATTTAGGTTCTTTGCCATATGCCCATACTGGAGCTAAAGCCGCTGGTTTTTATGCAAGAGAAAACATCCCCGAAGGTGAAAATATTTTTACTGATTTAGAGCCGATGCTGGCTCAATTTTATTTTGGAAGGAATAAAATTTTTTGTCAGTATGACGCTCATAAAGCTGAAAATTTAAAATACTTTAAAATAATAAAAGATAAAATTAAATGGGTAATAATCGATTTTGAAGATGAGAATATTTATCCTTTAAGAGATTTTTATAAAGCAGCTGAAATTCATTTTAAGAATAAACCCTTAAGAGTAATTTACGCTAAAGGGAAAAAAGAGATTTTGAAGATTGATGCTGAAATATATAATTTATATTTTAGAAGAAAATATGAAAAACTAAATAAATTTATTCCTAATAAACTAGAATATCCATCAGAAGGTCGAATTTTAGATTAATTAGATTAAAAGGAGCAAACTATGACAAAACCTAAAATAGCCTTGATATTATGTAATACCGACCCTGAGTTAAAAGTGCCTCCTTTTCCTCTTTTATTTTTATCGCATAGCTTAAAACAAGAAGATTTTGAAATTAAAATTTTTCATCCCCCTAAAGGCGAAATGAAACAAACTGTGGAGGAAATTTTAGATTTTCAACCTTTATATGCGGGATTTTCAGTAATTACCGGTATTCCTACGCTTTATTCTGCGGAAATGTCGCGGATGATTAAAGCTAGATCTAAAATACCTATAATTTGGGGAGGGATTCATGCTTCTATTTTACCCAAAGAATGTCTTAAAGAAAATTATATTGATTTTGTGGTGATTGGCGATGGAGAAAAAACTCTTTTAGAATTAAGTCAAGAACTTTTAAATAGTCAAGTCTTCGATAAAATTAAAGGAATTGGATATAAAAAAAACGGCAATTTAATTTTTACTGAAACGAGGCCTTTGTCAAAAGATTTAAGCGCTTATAAAATAGATTTAGAGGGAATTAATTGGAATAAATACATTGATATTCAAGAAATTGAAGAAAATGGAAAAATAAAAAAAGTGCGCAGCTTAGGATATTATTCTAGCCGCGGCTGTCCGCATAATTGCGGATTTTGTTATAATTTAGCTTATAATAATAGACTCTTTAGGGCTCATACAGTTTCTTCTGTTTTAGAAGATATAGAATATTTAAAGAAAAAATATAAAATCGAGAAAGTGCATTTTTGGGATGATAATTTTTTTGCTAATCCAAAAAGAGCTATAGAAATTTTAGAAAAAATTGGGCTTTATTCAGGGATTGATATCAGGATTGATTATATTAAAGAAGAATTAGCTAAAAAATTAGTGGATTTAAAAGTTAAATTTTTATTAATCGGGGGAGAATCCGGAAGCAATCGAATTTTGAAAATGATAAATAAAAATTTTACTTTAGAAAAAATGTATGAAAAAGTAAAAATATTGGCTAAATATAAGATTCCTACTTTATATTCTTTTATTTTAGGATATCCTACGGAAACTAAAGAAGAATTAAATCAAACTTTAGATTTTATGTTAAAAATTTATAAAACTCACCCGCAAGCTTCTTTTACCATAGGGGCTTATTTGCCTTATCCTGGGACAGAACTTTATGATTTATGTTTAGAGCTGGGATTTAAACCTCCTCAAAATACCAGCGATTGGAATTTAGTGGATCGATGGAGAAATACTGTTGGTCTGCCCTGGTTAGAAAGAAAAATAGCTTTAAATATTCGACATTTATTTGCCTTTTTAGATTTTAAGCATAAAATTATTAAAAATTGGGCTTATTTTCGCTTAAAGCATAAAATTATTAAATTTGATTTAGATTTAAAACTCATTATCAAACTGTCTAAATTCTTAAACTAATTTTAAATAAATATGTCAGAAAATTTAAAAGCTTTGACCCTCCGAGGTATTTTTTTTTCGGGATTAAGTTCAATTATAATTCGTTTATTAAGTTTTTTTACCACTTTAATTTTATCCAGGATATTGTCTCCTTATGATTTTGGATTAATGGGACAAGGAATTTTATTTATAAATATCTGTATGATTCTTAATGATTTAGGGCTTTCTACGGCCTTAGTTTATCAAAAAGAAGATCTGGAAAAAAGCGCTAATACCGCCTTATTTTTAGTTCTCCCTGCGGGAGTTTTTTTAACTATTTTAACTTATTTTTTAGCTCCTTTAATTGCTCATTTCTTTAAAGAAAATAGTTTGCTGGAAATTACAAGAATATTAAGTTTAACTATTTTTATTTCTGCTTTAGCCGGAATTTTTAATGCTATTTTAAATAAAAAAATGTATTTTAAAAAACTGCTTATTCCTGAAGTAGCGCCGGTTTTATTATATAGTTTTTTTACAATTTTGCTGGCGCGCTTAAATTTTGGAGTTTGGAGTTTAGTTTATGGATATTTTATGCAGGTATTAATAAATTTTATTTTAACTTATTTCAGTTCTAATTTTAAATTTAAACTAATTTTTGATAAAAAATCAGCCCTCTTAATGTTAAATTACGGAAAAGAAGTTATTTTAACTTCAATTATTTTA
>JACPDS010000240.1 GCA_016183885.1 Armatimonadota bacterium | reverse complement strand
CTTATTATAAACCATATACTTAAGTATAAAGTCAAGAGGAATTTGCCTTTTCTGATAGCCCCATTATTTAAGTAGGGATGTTTTTAGGAAGGGATTTTGCCAGTTGGTGTAGTTTGTCTAAATTAAGTAGTACTATTTTTCGGCCTTCCATGTCTATTATTCCATCTTTTTTCCAAGCAGCAAGAAAAGAACTGACAGTTTCTCGTGTTGAGCCGATTAGATTTGCTAAATCCTGGTGAGTAAAACGCGCCTTAAATTTAGCGCCTCTTGCAGTTGCTATACCGTATTGTTGGGATAGTTGTATTAAAGTTTCCGCTAAACGTGTAGGCACATCTTTAAAGAGTAAATTTTCAAGTTTAGCTTCTATTTGTTTTAAACGAAAACTTATTAACTTAGTAATACTAAAGGAAAATTTTGGATTTTTGCGCAAGATATTGAGAAAATCATCTTTTTTACTAACACAAAGCAGGGTATCTTCCATGGCTTTTGCTTCAACATCTCTAAATTCTTCACCCATAATTGTCATTTCGCCAAAGATTTCACCTTGAGAAAGTATAACTAAAATAATTTCTTTCCCATCAGGTGATAATTTTGAAATTTTTACAAGACCGCTTTTTATTGTATATATTGTATTAGCAGTTTCGCCAGGAAAATAAATGGGTTCTCTTTGTTTGACATTTATCATATAGCTTATTTTAGCTAAAGTTTCAATATCTTCAGGAGGGAGGCTCTTAAAGAGGTTAAACCGCTTTAAATACCAAAGTTTCAGTCTTTCCTGTTTTTGAGAATTACTATGCATGTTTTTTATTTTTCTATATAGTTGTAAGATTACCTCCTAACTAATACAAAAACCTATGATGGTATTTAAAAAAGTAAGCCAGATTACAGACAAAGTTAGTCGGATTCATTTATTATACTAACAGCTAATAGGAAAGGAGGTGATTTATGAGAGGAAAAATTTTAATTGTTTGCATAGCCATTTATTGCTTACTTGCCGTGTTTTTAGGAGCATCAGCTGAAAATAAGGCGGACGGAATGGACAAGATGAAAATGCAGATGATGGAGAACATGAAAAAAGTTATGTCCATGAAGCCTGAACAGATGCAAGTCTATATAATGAAACTTCAAAAAGAATCTTTGGAGCGCGGGAAAAAACTTTTTGAACATCCTGGCCCAACTGGAATCTCCTGTAGCTCGTGTCATCCCAAAGGGGGAACAACCGGAGGGATGATGGAAATGATGCCTGGAATGAGAGTTCCTATTCCTACCTTGGCTGGAGCTTCCGCAAGCTTCCCAAAATTTAAAATCCCAAGCAATGCAGTAATATCGCTTGAACAGATGCATAACAATTGCCTAATGATGATGAATAAAACAGAACCTTTAATATTGGGGAGCCAAGAGGCCGCTGACCTGGCTGCCTATGTGTCGTCATTTAGCAACGGCAAGACTGTTGAGATTGGCGCGCACAATGAAATGAAAATGGATGGAATGAAGAAGTAAAAATTTTATCGATTTACATTAGGCTCTTAAGACTCTTAGGAGCCTATTTTTTTTATTCTCCGATTATTTTTACCAGAACGCGTTTTTTTCTTTTTCCATCAAATTCGCCATAAAAGATTTGTTCCCAGGGGCCAAGATCAAGTTTGTTATTGGTTATGGCTATTACCGCTTCTCTTCCCATAATTTGGCGTTTGAGATGCGCATCGCCATTATCTTCGCCGGTTTGGTTGTGGCGGTAGCGGGATATTGGGGAATGCGGAGCAAATTTTTCAAGCCATTCGTCAAAATCTTGAATTAATCCGCTTTCATTATCGTTAATAAAAACGCTGGCGGTGATATGCATAGCGTTAACCAAACACAAGCCGTCTTTTATCTTACTTTTTTTGACGAGTTCCTCTATTTGAGAAGTTATATTAATATAATCCCTGCGAGATTGAGTATTAAACCAAAGATATTCTGTAAGCGATTTCATAAATTAACCTCTTTAAAAATTTACTATGCTTAATTTTTTTCTTCAAATTCCCATGCGCACCAGTGTTGAGGAGCGCGGCCATCCGGAGGGCAGGTTAAGCATTTAGTTTGAATCTTAGGATCAATAGTTTTGGCAAAATAAGTATATTCAATTAAGCCTACTTCTTTGCAGGGGAAAAGAGGAAGATTTTTCCTCTCTCTTGCCTCTTGAACCCGGCAAGTATTCATGCGCAAAATAATTTTTTTATCAGTTACTTTTATAATCTCCTGTTTATTTATATGAGCGTAAAGTCTAAATTTTAAAGCTTGTTTTAAAGCGGAAATACCGCCATTTTCCTTAATTTTAAATCTCTGCATAATTTTTTTTGCCTCTAAGGGAGAAAATTTTTCCCAGACTAATTTATCTAATTTTATAGCTGTATCCATCCCGAAGGCTTTTTCTACTTCTAAAAACCATAATCCATCTTCAGCAAGCCATAATTTAGCCGCATCTTCAAGTAATTTTAATATTTGAATTTTATTTAAATCTTTAATTTTCATTAATAATTTTTTCTTTTTTTAAGCTCTTCTTTTTGAATCGCGTTAAATTGCTCAAGTGGAGCGATAAAAATAGTTCCCCGGCGAAGTTTTCTAATTTTCTCGCTTTGACAGCGTCCGCAGCGATTACCTTTAATCAATTGGTTTGCGCAATTAGCGCATTCATCAAGAGGGAAACTAAACCCCCCTAAGCCCAGTTTAGCACCCAGCATTAACTTTAAAATCTCTTCCAGTCTTTCTATTTTTAAATTTTCTTTTTCTAAATTAATAAAAGTAAAGTGTCCGCCTTCCAATAATTGATGATAAGCCCCTTCTAGATAGATTTTATCTTTTAAATTAATTTCGGCGTCTGTGGGAATATAAAAACTACTTGTATAATATTTTTTTTGATTAACTAGATGAGCTCCAAAATTTTTTAAATCCAGCTTGGCAAAGCGAATGGAGATTTTTTCTGAAGGAGACATTCCTAAAATAAAATTAAGCCTTCTTTTTTCTTTTAAAGTTTTTATTAATTGATTTAGATGATTTATAATTTCTATTCCAATTTTTTGCGATTTTTCGCTTTCTCCATGATGTTTTTCTGTAAGTAAAATTAGACTTTCTGCCAGTCCCGTAAAACTGATTGCTAAATTTCCATTTTTAAGCGCTTCTTTTATTTCTTCAAGAGGGCTTAGTTTTTCTGAATCTAAGTATAATTTTTCTCCCATAATGAAAGGAAGCTCTTTTACTTTTAAGTTAGATAAGATTTCCAAGCGGTGTATTAAAATGGAAGAGGCAATTTTAAAGGTGTTTTCTAATTCTTTTATAAAAGAAGATAAATTTATTTTTTTCTTCTCCCGGATTATTTTAAAAACTAAATGAGGAAGGTTAATTGATACTGTGGAAATTACTCCGATTCCCGCTTTAGGGTCGTCTAAAATAATTCTTTGTCCATTGCCCCAGTAAGATACTATTTTACCTTGATTAAACGGAGAGTCTAAAAAAGCGAATATTGGCTGCATTCTTTTTTGACATACTTTAAGAGCTAATTGAAAAAGATCATAATTAGGAGAGTTTTTTTCAAAATTAATTTCTTTTTTTAAATGAAAGATTATTTCCGGAAAAAGCGGAGTTTCGCCTTTTCCTAAACCTTTTTCTAAGGCTAAAAGTAAATTTTTAGTAATTTTTCTCCCTAAAGGAGTTATATCACAGCCTAAATTAACACTGCTAAATGGAAAATGGCTCCCTAGATGGGAATACATAGTATTTAAATTATAAACAAATCCTTCCATAGCTTGAAAAATTTTTTCTTCTTGAAAAGAAGAATTCATAAAAATATTTGCTAAACTTTGATCAAAAAAGGGGATGCTTTGACTTCCAGAGGTATCATTTTGACTGCTTTGCAAAATAATCGATGTCAAAGCTAAAGCAGAACTTAAACGTTTAGGAGGACGATGAAACCCATATCCGCTGGAAAATCCTTTTTCAAGCAGCGGCTCTAGAGGAATTTGGATACTTTGAATAGTTTTACGATAAAATTCTAAATTATGAATATGAATTTCTCCTTTTAAATGCGCTTCAGAATATTTAGCCGGTATTAAACGAGTTAAATAATAATGAGAGCTTGCGGCGGATGCAATTTTTAGCATTTTAAACCCAGGAGAATTATAAGCCCCATCTATCGTTTGCTGATTTTTTTTTAAAATTTCTTCTACTGTTTCCATTAATTCAGATTTGCCTTCCCGGATAATGCTTCTTTTAGCTCGATAAAGGATATAAGCTTTAGCGATTTTGTCATAGCCTTCTTTAATTAAAATTTTTTCTACTAAGTCTTGGATTTCTTCCACTTGAGGGATATGACCGGCTAAATTAATTTCTAAAATTTCTAAAACTTTTTGAGCTAACTTTTCAGGGATTTCCAAATCTTCTCTTCCGCAGGCTAAAAAAGCTTTAGAGATAGCTTGAGTGATTTTTATTAAATCAAAAGAAGCCAGTCTTCCATCGCGTTTTTTAATTATAGTAAAAGGAGGAGATTTAGGCATAATTTTTGCTTTTCGGCAGAATTTTATTTATTTCCTGCCTTAAAGACAAGGAAGCCTTTAAATTAATATCGAAGAATTTAATCTTTATGAAAAAGATATTT
>JACPDS010000236.1 GCA_016183885.1 Armatimonadota bacterium | reverse complement strand
GGTTTTGTTTATTACAAACTTGGGCGTTATACAGAAGCGATTGAGGCATATAAACAGGCTATTCGCATCAAGCCTGATGACGCAGAGGTGCATTCCTTTCTGGGTTTTGTTTATTACAAACTTGGGCGTTATACAGAAGCGATTGAGGCATATAAACAGGCTATTCGCATCAAGCCTGATTACGCAAAGGCGCATTTCAATCTAGGTTTGGCTTATTTAATGCTTAAAGATAATGGTTCTGCCTTAGAGCAATATAAAATTCTCAAAAATCTAGACAACGATTTAGCCAACGAATTGTTTAATCTTATTTACAAATGAAGAAAAATAAAATAATTGAGTAAAAAAATATTTAATAAAATTGACAAAATTAAGTATTTAAATTATACTTTAATTAGGAATAATTATCATTATTAATTAAGATAAAAAATATGAAAATTGCTGTTTCGGGAAAAGGCGGAGTAGGGAAGACTACCATTTCGGCTGTCTTTGCTAAAATTTTAGCTGAAGACGGTTATAAAGTTATTGCCATTGACGCTGACCCGGACGCCAATCTAGCTTTAACCTTAGGATTCCCTAGAGATTTAAAGATTACTCCTTTAGTAGAAATGAAGGAATTAATCGAAGAGCGCACCGGCGCAAAACCGGGAAGTCTTGGAGCTTATTTTAAATTAAATCCTAAAGTAGATGATATTCCGGAAAAATATTTTCTGGAAAATCAAAGTATAAAATTAATGCTCATGGGAGGGGTAAATAAAGGAGGAGGAGGCTGCGCCTGTCCGGAAAATGTATTTTTAAAAACTCTTTTAGAATATTTGTTTTTAGAAAGAGATGAAGTGGTAATTATTGATTTAGAAGCCGGAATTGAACATTTGGGAAGAGGAGTGGCTCATGGAGTAGATGCTTTAATTATTATAGTTGAACCGGGATTAAAAAGTATCGAAACTGCCGGAAGAATTAAAAAATTAGCCGAAGATATAGGAATAAAAAATATTTTAGTCATCGGAAATAAAATAAGGAATAAAGAAGATCAAGAATTTATTCAAAAACATCTTGATTCTTTTAAAATTTTAGGTTATATTTCTTTTGAAGAAAGTTTTTTAAAACTTGATCAAGGAAATTTTCATGATATTGATTTAAAATTAAAAGAGAAATTTAAAGAGATTATTGAAAAGCTAAAAAGCTAATTACTAATTAATTTGAAAGGGGAAAAAATATGTTAGAAACGAAGGATAAAAATCTTTCTAAATTAGCTAAAAAATCGGTTGACCCGGCCGCTCAGGAGATTTTAAAACACGCCGAAGCGGAAGGAATTTCCACTGTCTGGGACCGTTTTAAGGCTATGCAGCCTCAATGCGGTTTTGGATTAAGCGGTCTTTGCTGTCGGATTTGTCATATGGGACCCTGCCGGATTTCTCCTTTTGCGGACGGGCCCCAAAGGGGAATCTGCGGAGCGGATGCCGATTTAATGGTAACCCGCAATTTAACGCGTCAAATTGCCGTAGGAACTTCGGCTCATGGCGACCATGCCCGCTCTGTTGCCCACGCTTTAATTTTAGCCGCAGAGGGAAAAGGCGGCTACCAAATTGCCGATGAAGTAAAACTGCATAAGTTAGCCTCTGAGTGGGGAATAAAAACTGACGGCAGAAAAAAAGAAGAGATTGCCAAAGAAATTGGACATCTGGCTTTGGAAGAGTTTGGAAAACAAGAAGGGACATTACGCTTTATAAATCGGGTCCCTAAAAAAAGAAGAGAAATCTGGGAAAAATACGGACTTATTCCCCGGGCAATTGATTTAGAAGTTTCTCAAACTTTAAACCGCACCACGATTGGAGTAGATAATGATTATAAGAATCTTATTTTTGCCGGAATAAGAACCGCTTTGGCTAACGGCTGGGGCGGTTCAATGATTGCTACAGAGCTTCAGGATATTATTTTTGGAAGGCCGCGCCCGATTCGCTCGCAAGTGAATTTAGGAGTTTTAAAAGAAGATGAGGTAAATGTTTTAGTGCATGGCCATGAGCCGGTTTTATCAGCCATGCTGGTTAAAGCTTCCCGCGATCCGGAAATTTTAGCTAAAGCTAAAGCATCTGGAGCAGGCGGGATTAATCTAGCCGGTATTTGCTGTACCGCTAATGAAATTATGATGCGCTATGGTATTCCCATTGCGGGAAATTATCTCCATCAGGAATTAGCCTTAATTACCGGAGCGGTTGAAGCGATGATTGTGGATGTTCAATGCGTAATCCCTTCCTTAACTGATTTGGCTAATTGTTTCCATACAGAAATTATCACCACTTCCCCTAAAGGGAAATCGATTGGCTCGGTTTATATAGAATTTCATGAAGAAAATGCCCTTCAGATTGCCAAAGAAATTTTGATGAGGGCGATTAAAAATTATCCCAACCGCCAAAGAAATAAAGTCGATATTCCTAAAGAAAAAATGGATTTAGTGGGCGGATTTTCTACCGAAGAAGTTTTTACTTTTTTAGGAGGAAAATATCGGGCTACTTATCGGCCCTTAAATGATGCCATTATTAATGGAAGATTAAGAGGAGTGGCGGCGATTGTAGGCTGTAATAATCCTCATTTCCCTCAAGATTACGGACATTTGGAAATGGCAAAAGCGCTCTTAAAAAATGATGTTTTAGTGGTGGAAACCGGATGCTCGGCGATTGCCTGCGCGAAATACGGGATGCTTAAACCGGAAGCGGCTTATGAATATGCCGGTCGCGGGCTTAGAGAAATTTGCGAAGCCGTAGGTATTCCGCCAATTTTACATTTAGGAGCCTGTGTAGATATTTCCAGAATCTTAACCGCCTGTGTGGAAGTAATAAAAGAAGGGGGATTGGGAGTAGATTTTTCGGATTTGCCTGTAGCCGGAGCCGCTCCGGAATGGATGAGCGAAAAAGCCATTACTATCGCTCATTATGTAATCGGCACCGGAATTTATACTGTTTTAGGCGGACCTTTAAGTATTTTAGGAAGTAAAAATGTTACTAATTTCTTATGTAATGAAATAGAAGAATTGCTGGGAGGGAAATTTGCTTTTGAACCCGATCCGGTTAAAGGCGCAGAGTTAATGATTAATCATATTAATAAAAAAAGAGCCGCCCTTAAATTAAGACCAATGATGTACCAATAATTAGTGAATAGTGATTAGTGAATAGAAAAATTAAAAATTAAGGAGGTTGCTTATGGAAGTTACATTAGCTGTTTTAGCAGATTATTCGAGTATAACAAAAGAAGGGAAACTTAATATACTAGGAATATTTGATACAATTTGGGCTAAGAATTTTCCAGCAGAGCATCATAATATGCAGTTGGTAATGAGATTTATGTTTCCTCGATCAGAAGCAAGAACAAAAAAGAACATAAAAGTTAGATTAATAGATGCAGATGGAAATCAAATTTTTGAAATAGGTACCGAACTTATCATATCACAAGAAAAGTTTCCCTTGCCTGTAATTAATATTAATAGTGATCATATACTTAATCTAAATAATTTAGTATTTCAAAAGCAGGGAGATTACTCTTTTCATATTTTAATTAACGAAGATGATAGAAAAAGTGTACCGTTAAAATTGATTCAACTTAGTTAAAGTTAAAATATCCTTAATTAGACTTGCATTTATTATGTTTAAAAAAAATAAACTCTTGGATAAAATGCGCAGAAGTAAGAAAGGATGGAGATTTAACGATGTTGAGAATTTATATATAGGATTTGGTTTTGAAAAATATGAAGGTGGGAAACATACAATATTTATTCATCCAGATTTTCCTGAACTCCGCGCTACTGTTGCAAGACATAGTTCTTTAGCTATTGGTTATATACAAGTTGCTATAAAACTTATTGATAAATTGAACAAATTACAAAGGAGGTAAAAAGAATGATAGATAGTTTAGAGTATTTTTTAAGATTAACATATTTAATTGAAGTCATGCCAGATCAGTCAACAGAAGGTTCGTTATGTTATATTGCTCTTTGTCCTGAATTGCCAGGATGCATGAGTCATGGAGATACTAAGGAAGAAGCAATGAAAAATCTTAGTGATGCAAAAGAACTTTATATAAGGACATTACTTGAAAAAGGACAAGATATTCCATTACCTAAATCTTTAATTTCTACTATTATTTGGGATATTTGTGATTATTCTGGGGGATCTGGGGGATTTAGGATGGAAAATGAAGATAGAGAGAATTTAAATTTATTTCCTATATCAGGTAATCCTATAAAATCTATATAGCTTAGGGAAATAAGAAAGGGGAGGTTATCTTGAAAAAGAAAGCAATTGTGGCTGATATTGAAAGATGTATGGCTTGTAAGACTTGTGAAATTATGTGCGCCGTAGCGCATTCTAATTCCAAAGAACTTTTTTCAAGTATGTTAGAAGATCAGCCTCCTGAAAAAAGAATCAGCGTTGAAAAAGCGGAAAATTTTACCGTGCCATTACAGTGCCGTCATTGCGAAGACGCGCCCTGCGTGAGTATTTGTCCCACTAAAGCCATGATTAAATTAGGTCCTGGGCAGGCGGTAATTTTAGAAAAAGAAAAATGTATCGGCTGTAAAATGTGTATTTTAGTCTGCCCTTTTGGCGTAATTAAATTAGATCGAGAAGGAAAAGCGATTATTAAATGCGATCTTTGCATTGAAAGATTAAAAGAAGGAAAACTGCCGGCTTGTGTTTCCAGCTGTCCTACCAAGACTTTGGAATTTAAAGAAATTGAAGAATTTACCAAAAATGTTAAAGAAAAAGCTCTTGAAAAAATTATTTCGGCTTTTCAAGATCGGAAGAAAAAATAATGAAAAAAGAAGAAATTGAAAATATTCTTAAAAAATATAATTATGATAAAAGTTTTATTATTGGAATTTTACAGGATTTACAAGCTAAAGAAAATTATCTTTCCAAAGAAAATTTAGAATATTTAAGCCGAGAATTAAATATTTCACAAGGCGAACTTTATCATTTAGCCACTTTTTATAAAGCTTTTAGCTTAAAGCCCCGGGGGAAGCATATTTTTAATGTTTGTTTAGGAACGGCTTGTCATGTTCGAGGCGGAGCGAACATTAAGGAAAAATTAGAAAGAGATTTAGGAATAAAGGCTGGGGAAACTACTCCTGATAAACAATTTACTTTGGAAACAGTAAACTGTTTAGGCTGCTGCGCTCAAGGTCCGGTAGTAGTTTTGGATGAAGAATATCATGGAGAAATGAATACTGCCAAAGTAAATAAAATTTTAAAAAATATTAAAGATAAAAAGAGGGAAGTAAAAGTTGGAGAAACTCAAAACTGAAAAAGAATTTTTTGAAATTCAAAAAGAAATTTTAAAAAAATTTGATTCTCAAAAACCAACTTTAGTAATTTGCGCCGGCACAGGTTGTATGGCTTATGGCTGTAATAAAATTAAAGAAACAGCCTTAAAAAAAATTAAAGATTTAAAATTAGAAAATAAAATAAAAGTTTTAGCCGCGGGTTGTCTGGGATTTTGCGAAAGAGGAACGATTATAATAATTCAGCCTGAGGGTATATTTTATCAAAAAGTAAAAGAAGAAGATATAGAAGAAATCATTGAAGGAACTTTGCTTAATAAAAAAATTATCGAAAGACTGCTTTATACCGATTCTTTAAGCGGTAAAAAAATTATTTATGAAAAAGATATTC
>JACPDS010000235.1 GCA_016183885.1 Armatimonadota bacterium | reverse complement strand
TAAGAAAAAAATTTTTTTTGGCGCAAAAGTTCCTTTATTTTATAATGCTTTAGGGCTTTTTTATAAAAAAATTTTATGCCTTTTAGGGATTAGAAAGTTTTAACCTTAAACTATTAATATTTTTAGTAATATCGATATTTTTCGGACAAGCATCTACACAGTTTAAAATTGTATGGCATCTCCAGAGGCCGCTTTGTTCTTGATTAACGGCATCTAAATGTTCTTCTTTTCCTTCATCTCGACTGTCAAAAATGAAGCGAAAGCTTTTATTTATGGCTGCCGGACCCAAGTAATTTTTGTTCATCCAAAAACTTGGACAAGAAGACGTACAGGCTCCGCATAAAATACAATTTAAAGCTTGATCAATTATTTTGCGCTCTTTATGTCCCTGCAGGCGTTCTTTTTCGGGGGGGATAGAATAAGTAATTAAGAAAGGTTTAATCTTTTTTAATTTTTCAAAAAATTCTTCAAAATCTGCCACCAAATCTTTTATTATTTTAAAACCCGGTAATGGTTCTAATTTAATAATTGGAGAATTTAATGTTTCTATTTGAGTGCGGCAGGCCAGAGCATTTATTCCGTTAATGTTAATTGCGCAAGACCCGCAAATGGCGCTGCGACAGCTGCGCCGATATGTTATTCCTCCGTCTTGATGAGCCTTAATTTCTCCCAAGGCGTCTAAAACAGTAATTCCTTTGGAAATTTCAAGCGAGTAATTTTTAAAGGACGGTTTTTCATTTGATTCGGGATTAAAGCGAAAAATTTTAAAGGTTGCTTTCATTTTAATATTTCCTTTCTTGGGGTTGAAACTTTGTGATCTTAACAGCCTTATAATCAAAAGTTGGGCCGTCTTTAGAATAATAAGCTAAAGTATGTTTAAGCCAGTTTTCGTCATCTCTTCGAGGAAAGTCTTTGCGAAAATGTCCCCCGCGGCTTTCTTTGCGCAAAATGGCTCCCACAACAATTACTTCGGCAAAATCTAAAATATGGCCCAGCTCGATAGCCTCTAAAAGTTCGGTATTATAGATTTTACTTTTATCGGTAATTTTTACAAACCCGAAACGCGTTTTCAATTTTTTAATGGTTTCCAGCGCAGTCCTTAATTCTTCTTCTTTTCTAAACACGCCGCAGTTTTTAGTCATTGTATATTGCAGATCATCTCGGATATCCGCTAAAATTTCTGTTCCCCTAGGGGTTAAAAATGTATTAATTTCTTCTTTTGCCAAATCAAGGCAATTGTCAGGCAAATCTATAAAATTAAACTCTTTAATAAAATTTAAAACAGTTTTTCCCGCCCTTCTTCCAAAAACTACCGCCTCTAATAAAGAATTACAGCCCAAACGATTTGCTCCGTGCACAGAAACACAAGCGCATTCTCCCGCGGCAAAAAGACCAGGAACAATAGTATTATTTTTATCTTTAATTACACGGCAATTAATATCAACCGGTATCCCCCCCATAGAATAATGGGCTGTTGGCTGAATAGGGATGGGCTTTTTAATGCAATCTACTCCCGAAAACATTAAAGCCAACTCATGAATTTGAGGCAGTAATTCTAAAATTTTTTCCCCTCCCAGATGCCGCAGATCTAAATGAACATAATCTTTTCCGTCAATTCCCCTGCCATCGTCAATTTCTGTTTGGATTGCCCGAGCAACTATATCGCGGGGGGCAATTTCCATCATTTTAGGAGCATATTTTTGCATAAATCTTTCAGCATCTTTATTAAGCAAATAGCCGCCTTCTCCCCTTGCGCCTTCGGTTACCAAAATACCCTGTTTATATAAACCGGTAGGATGAAATTGAACAAATTCTAAATCTTCTAAGGGCAGCCCGGCGCGGTAAATAATGCTTAAGCCATCACCCGTATTGGTATGAGCATTAGAAGTAATTTTAAATGCTCTTCCATAACCGCCGGTAGCAAAAACTATAGCCTTAGACTGAAAAATAACCAATTCCCCGGATTTAATATCATAGACAACTATTCCCGCGGCAATTCCATTCCGCAAAATCAAAGATAAAAGATAATATTCATTATAAATTTTAATTTTTCTTTTTATTAATTGTTCATAAAGGGTATGTAAAAGTATATGGCCGGTTAAATCTGCGGCATAGCATGCCCGCGGATTTGAATGTCCCCCAAAAGGACGTTGGGCAATTTTACCATCCTTGGTTCGGCTAAAAGCTGCGCCCATATGTTCTAATTCATAAATATTTTCCGGCGCTTCTTTTACCAATATTTCAATAGAATCTTGATCTCCTAAGTAATCACCCCCCTTAACAGTGTCAAACATATGCTCTTCCCATGAATCGGCCTGCGAATTTCCCAAAGAGGCGGCGATTCCCCCTTGAGCCGCGCCAGAGTGGGATCTAGCGGGATGAATTTTTGCAATAATGGCAGTATCAAGCTGAGAGCTGGTTTCAATTGCCGCCCTCATTCCGGCTAATCCGCCCCCAATAATTAAAACTTCTTGTTTAATTATTTCCATTTATTTATTTTTCCCTCCCGATTATTTTCCTAACGGCATAATTACCTGATAGCCAAACAAGAATAAGATTAAGGCTAAAAAACTAAAACTCCAAAATAAGAATTTCTCTAAAGATTTGCTCAGCCCAAAATCCAATAAAACTGCCCTCAAACCATTTAAGCCGTGATAAAGCGCCAAAACCAAAAACAAGAGATCAATCGCCTTCCAAATTGGGTGAGAAATTCGAAAAGCTACTTTATCATAGGTAAGCTCTCCCTTAGAGGTATAATGTAAAACCCAAAAATGTAAAATTAAGATAGCCGTTAAAACCACCCCGGAAACTAGCTGCAAGCTCCAGAAAAGCCCGGAAATTCTTTTAGCTTCAAAGTTATTATTCATTTTTTCCTCCAAGTTATTTGCCATTCCATGGAAAAAGCGGATAAGCTCCTAAAGAAAAAATTGCCAATCCCAATGCCATAAAAAACCAAAATAAAAAACGCTGATTGCCGGAGCTTAAGCCCAAATCCAACAAAAACAAACGTATCCCATTTAAAGCATGATAAAGCACTGTCCCCAAAAGTCCGATTTCCAAAAATTTAAATAAAGGCTGGGACAAAAAATGCATTACTTTATCAAAAGATTGAGGACCCCCGGCAAGATTACTTGTTACCCAAAGATGCATTATTAAATAAAATAAAAGAGCTAATCCGGAAATTCTTTGCAAAATCCAAGCTGTCATGCCAAGGCTTTTACGATATTTTAAAAAGCAATACCAATTCAAATTTTCACCCCCTATTATAAAAAGTTATTTCTTTAATAATTTTAACATTCCCTTTATTATATTTTAAAAGAAAAAGTTATTTCAGGCTTGATTTAACCACTAAATGCACAGGATAATTTGAGCCGGATTCGGGAAAAATCAAAAGAGAGATGTGTTTGATTTTTTTAGGGTCCACTATAAAAGCTTTAATAAAAATTTCTTCAGCATTCATTATTGTAGGGGTTTCAATAATTTCTTCTTCAAACAAAATAGTTGCCCTGGCAGGGCCGGAACGAGGAACAAAATATAATATTGATGTTTTAGGAACATCAAAAGGATTTTCTATATCAAGATTAATTTTATAATAAACGCCAAAATTTCCATAACAAGGCATTTTAGTGCTTATTTCTTTTAAAAAGGGTTCATCTCCTACAACCATAAAAGTATAAGAATTTCCAATAAAGTGTCTATAATTTTGAACTATTTGAGGAAATGGAAATACGCCTTGAGGCCGGAGAGAATTATTTGCAATAACTATTTTTTCTTGAGGCCGGGAAAAACAGTTATTTGCGCTTAAAGTTATTTTAGGCAAATCACCTTCTAATACTTGAAATCGAATAATACCGCTTAATATTTCTTGAGGAGCTAATTTTATGGAAAAGACAGTAAATTGTTTTCCAGGCGCAATTTCTATAATTCTTCCTATTTTTAAATGCCAATAAGATAAATAGCGCACAGCGGCTAAATGACCAGCCCCTAATTCGCTTATCATTGGAGCGCTAATTCCTGAAATAAAATACAGGGCAGTTTTATTTTTACCCGGATTAATTAAGTTTAGGGAAACGGAACAATTAGCGGTAAAAGAGGCATTTTTATGATGAAATAAAAAGCGGTGCGCGGAAAAATCCTTTAAGTTTTCTTCAAATATCTTTCCCCTTTTATTAATTGATTCAGGGTTATTGCTGATGATTAAAAATTTTTCTTCGCTTTCAGGTAAAATTTCATTAAAAATAATTAAGTTTATTTTTCCTTCAAGAGGAATATATTTTTTGCCCGCCAATCTAACGAAAATAAATAAATTTTTTTTTTCGCCCGGCATTGGAGCTTTAATTTTATTCAAAGATTTAAAGTTATTTATTAAATAATAAGCCCCTTTATTTAATTTAATGTTTTTATTAATTTCAAAAAATATTGCTTCTTTTAATAATTTAAGGGGAATATGTTTTCCCGTAAGCCGCACTGTAATTTTTTGGGGAATGGTTCCCGCGGGCAATTTAAATGCCCAGGATGTTTCTGTGCTTAAAATAGAAATTAATGCAAGGAAAAAAATTTTTTTAATCATTAAAAATTAACTTCTATAAAATAAAAATTTTAACCTTTCAAAGGAGAAACAAATTTGTTTTAGAATTAATACAAAATGCTCACTTTAAAATTTTTGGGAGCGGCAGAAACCGTTACCGGTTCAAAATTTTATTTAAGCGACGAGAAAACAAATATTTTAATAGATTGCGGGTTATTTCAGGGATTAAAAGAATTAAGAATAAGAAATCGCAATCCATTTCCAATCCCGCCGGCTTCAATAGATTACTGTATCCTTACCCATGCCCATATCGATCATAGTGGATATCTGCCATGTTTAATCAAAGAAGGATTTAGAGGAAAGGTTTTTACAACCCCCAGCACCTCTGATTTATTGAAAATTATGCTCCCGGATTCCGCGCATCTGCAGGAAGAAGAGGCCAAATATGCCAATAAAAAAGGATTTAGCAAACATAAACCCGCTCTGCCGCTTTATACGGTTAATGAGGCTTATGAATCTTTAAAATATATAGAACCTATAAATTATAATAAAGAAATTTCTTTATCTTCTAATTGTTCCTTTAAATTTTATGATGCAGGTCATTTATTGGGCTCGGCGTTTATAGAGATTAAATTTAAAAAGGGTTTTGGCTCCCAGAAACTGCTTTTTACCGGAGATCTGGGAAGATATAATATGCCTATTTTAAAAAATCCAACCACCATAGTTGATGCTGACTATTTAATTTTAGAATCAACTTATGGAAATCGCATCCATTCTCATATTTCTATTTATGAAACCTTAGAATATGTTATTAATGAGAGCATAAAAAGAGGTGGTTGTCTTTTAATTCCCTCATTTGCTATTGGCCGCACCCAAGAAATACTTTATGTGATCAGGGAGCTTCAAGAAAAAAAGCGCATTTTAGAAAATATTGAAGTTCATATCGATAGCCCAATGGCTATTGAGGCTACGGAAATATTTCTTCGCCACCCTGAAGATCATGACTTAGAAACTCAAGCAATGGAAAAAGGGGGAAAATCCCCCCTTAAATGCGATAATTTTCATATTAATCGGTCCGTAGAAGAATCTAAATCCTTAAATTTGTTGACCAAAAATGCCGTTATTATTTCTGCGGATGGAATGTGCACGGGGGGAAGAATTTTACATCACCTTTATAATCGCATTAGTAATCCTAAAACCACAATTCTTTTTGTAGGTTTTCAGGCTATAGGGACCAGGGGGCGGAGCATTTTAGATGGAGCGCCTAAAGTTAAAATTTTTGGAGAAAGCCTTATGGTAAACGCAAAGATTATATCAATTGACAGCTTTTCTTGTCATGCGGATTATTTTGAATCCGTGCAGTGGCTTAAAAATTTTAAAAATCCTCCTAAAAAAATATTTTTAGTGCACGGAGAACCTGACGCCTGTCAGTCTTTGTCAGAAAAGATTAAAGAAAATTTGAACTGGAATGCCCATATTCCCAAGCTAGAAGAAGAATTAAGATTAGATTGAATGAAAATTAAATTTTGGGGGGTAAGGGGCTCAATACCTACTCCCGGACCGCAAACAGTTAAATATGGAGGAAACACTTCTTGTCTGGAAATTATAACCAAGCAGGGATTATTAATTATTGACAGCGGCTCGGGAATAAGGGAATTAGGGAAAAATCTTTTAGAGAAAAATGAAGCCGTTAAGGGCAATATTCTGCTTAGCCACACTCATTGGGATCATATTCAGGGATTTCCCTTTTTTATTCCTGCATTTGAAAAGGGGAATGAATTTAATATTTACGGGCCTTATTATGTACACAAAAAATTAGAGGATGTTTTGGCCGGACAAATGGAATATCGTTATTTCCCCATAACATTGGATAAAATGCATTCCAGAATTAATTTTAAGGACTTAAAAGAAGAAACTTTAGAAATAGATGATTGTATTATTACTACAAAATTTTTAAATCATACTTCGCCAACATTGGGATTTAAAATTAAATCCGACAATAAAACCCTTGTTTATGCTACCGATAATGAACAATGTTTTGTTATGCCTCCAGAAATGATAAATCAAGAAGAATTAAGTCCGTATTTCAATGAAAAAGATTGGGAATTAGTAGAATTTATAAAAGGAGTAGATATATTAATTCATGATACTCAATATACCCAAGAAGAATATTTTAAAAAGGCGGGTTGGGGGCACAGCAGCTTTATTTATACTCTTAATATAGCTAAAGCCGCCGGCATAAAAAAATTAATTCTTTTTCATCACGATCCCGAGCATAGCGATGATTTTTTAGAAACCATCTTGTTAAAGAGTAAAAAATTAGCCGAAAATTTTGAGATGAAAATTTTTTTGGCTCAAGAAAAAGCAGAGTTTTTAATTTGAATAATTATATAATTATAATCAATACGAAAGCCCCTTTAGCCTGTTTTTAATAGCATTAAAAAGCCGGTAGAGAATATTTTTAGTATAGACAAGGGACATTTTCCGCTTATAAATCAGCATTAAATTGTATGGTGCGGAAGGTGGGACTTGAACCCACACGGATTGCTCCATACGCCCCTCAAACGTACGCGTATACCAATTCCGCCACTTCCGCATAAAAGCCAGTTATAGTAAATTAAGTTTAAATATCAAATTTAAAATTCCTTCATCCAGTCTTTTGTTAGATTTCAAAATTTTTTAATCCGCTATAATATTTATAAATTAAAGGAATATTTTATTTTATAAACGAAAAAAATATGCCCAGAAAAGAGTTAATTATGAAATATCATGATAAAATAAAGATTGCCAGGCTCTCAATAATTTCTAATTTAAGTTTAATTATTCTAAAAATATTTGTCGGCGTTATTACAAAATCTGTAAGCATATTGTCAGAAGCTATCCATTCCGGCAATGATTTAGCGGCGGCCATAATTGCATTTTTAGCAGTAAAAAGGGCTGACCAGCCCGCAGACAAAGATCATCCTTTTGGACATGGAAAATTCGAAAATATATCCGGCACCATTGAAGGAATTTTGATTATTGTTTCGGCCCTCTGGATTATTTTTGAGGCAATTAAAAAATTTTTTCACCCAGGAGAAATAATAAAGATCGATTTGGGGATAGCGGTGATGTTAATTTCCGCTATAGTTAATATTTTTGTGGCAAAAATCTTATTTAAGGCTGCCGGGACAACCGACTCGGCAGCCTTACTTGCAGATGCCGAGCATTTGCGCACGGATGTTTTTACAGCGCTGGGAGTATTCCTTGCCTTAATATTAATTAAAATAACCCGCTTTAATATTTTAGACCCAATTGTAGCCATTATAGTAGCGATAATAATAATTAAAATCGGCTATAAAGTTGTCAATTTATCTTTTAATCCTTTAATGGATGCCGGAGTTGAATCAGAAACCGTGCAATGCATTGTGGATATAATTAAATCTTGCGACAAGCGCATTCTTGGATTTCATCAATTGCGTATCCGCAGATC
>JACPDS010000239.1 GCA_016183885.1 Armatimonadota bacterium | reverse complement strand
TTAAAAATTGCATAAATTTATAAAAATTTCTTTTTTTTTGCTTCTTTTTTATCTCCCCTTAGATTTTGGAGGCCATAGTTCAGGAGCTGAAACTATTCTTCGCTTAACGGCTTTTTTATCTTTGGCTTTAATTTTTTTATTTTATCCTATATCTTTAAATTTTAAAAAAATTTATTTTTTATGCTTAGCTTTTTTGATCTCTCTTTTATTTTCCACTCTAAAGTCTTTTTACTTTTATGGCAGTTTACAGCAATATATTAACTATGCGGTATATTTTCTTATTTTTATTTTAGTAATAGTAATTTTTAAAAAGAAAGAAGAAATTGAAAATTTAATCACCTGGATTTTTTTAATAGGTTCTATTGTATCTTTAGTAGGATTGTTTTTTTATTTTTTAACTAATTTAAGCGGGTTTAATTCTAATTTTTATGCCACTTTTTATCAAACAGATGTTTGCGCCGGGTTTTTGTTATTAATTTTGCCTTTGGCTCTTAGTTTATTTATAAGCGCCGATGAATTAGCTAAAACTTTTCTCTATGCTTTAGGGGCATTATTAATCGCTTGGGGGTTGATACTTACGCATTCAAGAGGAGGAATATTAAGCTTTATTTTAATTTTACCATTTTTATTATGGAGTTTTAAAGATTTAAATAAAAAAATGATTTTTACAAAATTAATTATTTTTTTATTTTTTTTATTAATAGGATTATATTCTTTTAATTCTAAAGAATACGGGCATAAATCCAAGCCATTAAAAAGAGAAATTTATTCTTTAGTTGAAGGGACTGATTCTTCAGTTTTAGCCCGTTTGAGTTTTTGGTCTTCGGCTTTATCAATTTCTATGGATTATCCCATTTCAGGAATAGGTTTAGATAATTTCAACCGTTTTTATCCCAGATATATAGATAACGGAAAATATTTTTCTAAATTTGTGCATAATTTTTATCTTCAATTAGCTAGTGAAGGAGGCTGGATTAGTTTAATCTTTTTCTTATTATTTCTATTTAGCATAATAAGGGTTTCTATAAAAACTTTAAAATATTTAAATCCAAAAGATTTATTTTTTTATAAATTTTGGGGAATTGCTTTAGGAGCTTTAGCTTTAATTTTCCATATTTTTGTTGATGTAGACTGGCAGTTTTCTTCTATTCCGGTATTTTTATTTACTTATTTTGGAATAATTTGCGCAACTGGAGCCTCTTTTGAAATAAAAGATAAAGAAATTAAAAGAAAATCTTGGCAAATTTATACAGGTTATTTTTTAATAATTTTTCTTCCTTTGATTTTATTGCCTTATTTAGCGGAAAAAGAAGCTTTAGAGGGAAAAAGGTTTGAAGATCAAGGAGCATATCAAAAAGCCTTGATTTTTCATGAAAGAGCTTTAAAATTAAATCCACTTGAGGTAAATTATCGAAAAAATTTAGCTAATTTATACGATCTTTTCAATAGACAAGGCGAAGCTTTAAATCAAGCCCAAAGATTAATTAAGGAAGATCCAAAAAAAGCTATTCACCATCAATTTTTAGCCCAACTTTATCTAAAATATAAGAATGAAAAATATTTTTTAGCAGAGATTAGAAAGGCTATAGAACTTGATCCTTTTTATTATCCAGATTTTAATAATGATTTAGGAGCTTATTATTTATCCAAGCGGGATTTTAAAAAGGCTGAAGTTTATTATAAAATTGCTATTTCTCTTTATCCGGAAAGTTTTTTTAAAGAAATGTGGAATTTTAGAATTAGCTCTATTAAACTAAAGTTTTCTGAAAGTTTTTTGGGCTTAGGAAGTATTTATGCTAATTTAAAACAGGATAATTTAGCTGAAATATATTACTTAAAAGCTCTGAAATATGATAAAAATAATGCTTTAGCGTATTTAGGGTTAGGAATAATTTATTTTAATCAAAAAAATTATATTCTAGCGGAAAAATTATTTAAAGAAACGCTTAAATATAATTCGGATTTAAAAATCTGCAATTATTATTTAAATAAAATTTATCAAATTAAGGGAAAAATTGAATAAAGCAGTCTTTATCGATAGAGACGGAACAATTAATAAAGAAGCAGGTTATATTTCCTCGATAAATAAATTAAGATTATTGCCAAAAACAGCTTTAGCCATTAAATTATTAAATCAAGCTGATTATAAGGTGGTAGTGATATCTAATCAGTCTGGCATTGCTCGAGGGTTTTTAACCGAAATTGATTTAAAAAAAATTCATCGGGAATTAGCTTTACGCTTAAAGCGTAGAGGAGCTATTTTAGATAAAATTTATTATTGTCCGCATCATCCTGAGGATAATTGTAATTGCCGCAAGCCTAAAGTTGGCTTATTAAAAAGAGCTGCCCGCGAATTAAATTTAAATTTAAGCCAGTCTTTCATGATTGGAGATAAATTAAGCGATATAAAATCGGGAATAAATTTTGGAATTAAAGCTATTTTAGTCTTTACTGGTTATGGGAAAGAAGAATATAAAACCGCTCAAAAAGAGAAAATTAAACTGGATTATACGGCTTTAAATCTTTACGAGGCAGTGCGGTATATTTTAAATAAAGGGAAGTGAATAATTATAAAAATCGTTTTAATCGGCGCAGACGGGCAATTAGGTTTTGATTTAAAAAGGGTCTTAGGAGAAGAAGAACTTATTCCTTTAATTCATCAAGATATAGAAATAACAGATAAAGAAAACTGTTTTACGGTTTTAAATAAAATTTCTCCTCAAATAGTAATTAATACTGCTGGATATATTAAGGTTGATGAATGCGAAAAAAATCCTGAAAAATCATATTTGGTAAATAGTATCGGAGCTTTAAATGTAGCTCAAGCTTCATTTAAATGCAAAGCGGCTTGTGTTTATATCAGCACTGATTATATCTTTGATGGTGAAAAAAATTCTCCTTATCTTGAAGAAGATTGGCCTCATCCTTTAAATATTTACGGGATGTCTAAATTTTTTGGAGAAATGCTGGTAAAAATATTCCCCAAATATTTTATTGTTCGTTCTTGCGGTCTTTATGGAGTAAAAGGCAGTAAGAAAGGATATAATTTTGTAGATCGAATTATGGAGTTAGGGAAAGAAAAAGGAGAAGTAAAGGTTGTAAGCGATCAAGCGCTTACTCCAACTTACACCTTAGATTTAGCCTTAGCGATTAGCGAACTGATAAAGACCGATTTTTATGGGATTTATCATATTACTAATACCGGATGTTGTTCATGGTATGATTTTACGAAAAAAATTTTTGATTTAGCTAAAATTCA
>JACPDS010000030.1:1207-10166 GCA_016183885.1 Armatimonadota bacterium | reverse complement strand
GAAAGTAAGTATTGAAGGAATAGATAATATAATGATTAAACAACAACTTGATAAAGCTAAATTTTTATTAGAAAGCGGGGAAACTTTATCAGACTCTTTAAAATGCGTGGACATCTTTCCTGATTTAATGCTCGATATGATAGCAGTCGGCATACAAACCGGAGAATTAAGCTTTACTTTGGAAAAAGTTTCTAATTTTTATTCCTTGGACCTGGAATATATTCTAGAACAATTCACCGCTCTTTTAGAGCCGATTGTAATTACTATTTTAGGAGTGGTTATAGGTTTTATTGTTTTAGGAATTTTCCTGCCCATTTATTCTATGTTAAAAATGTAGATTTTTTATAATGTAAGGGGTTTCAATTTATTGCAGGTGCCCAATTTGTAGGGGTTCAATTTATTGAACCCGCTTAAGTGCCAGCAAGCTTGATAAAACGGGCTTGATGAATCAAGCCCCTACAGGAGAAGGGCTTTTTGGACAGCCCCCCTGCAGGTAAAAAAAATACCCCGCTTATGAAAGGCGTTTAATTAAAAGATGGAAATTTCTTTTTATCTAAATAAGCAGAAACAATATGAAGCTTTACTGCTTGACCCTAAAAAATATCTTGATAAAAGGAAAAAAGCTCTTAAAGAAAAGAAATTTCAAAATATAATTAAATTTCATAGCGTTAAAATTTCTTCTTTATTAACTTTTACCAGACAATTTTCCGTATTGATAAAAGCCGGTTTTTCTCTTACCCGAGCCATAGATTTATTAATCGGACAGCAGGATGATGATTCGGATTTTAAAACAGTTTTAGAATTTGTGCGTTTTAGTTTGCTTTCAGAAGGCCGCACTCTTTCAAATTCGCTGGCTTTATTTCCAGAAGTTTTCTCTCCTTTATATCTTCACATAATTTTTGCCGGAGAACAAGAAGGTCATTTAGATAAAGCTTTTATACGTTTAGCGGATATTCTAGAACAAAACTTCGCTTTATATTCAAAAATCCGCTCTGCCCTTACTTATCCTGTATTTGTCTGCAGCTTGTCATTTTTACTGGTCTTCGTAGGGGTGCGCCTTCTTCTGCCTTCTTTTATGCCGTTTTTAACCGCAGTTAATGATATTCCATTCCCTACTAAAGTTTTAATTTTCTCCATAAAAATAACCACCGGACCAATTGCTATTTTAAGCTGGATAGGGGGAATTTCAGGGTTAGTTTATTTAATATCAAATTTTTTAAAAACTCCCGAAGGAAGAATGTATTGGGATGATATAAAAATAGATATTCCTATTTATGGAGATGTGCATAGAAAACAAATCGTTATCCAATTTTGTCAAACTTTAGCTAGTTTATATAAAAGCGGGCTTCCGCTTCTGCGTATTATGCAGGTATGTATTGACGGAGTAAATAATGCAGCGGTCAAAAAGAAAATCGCTTACGTCCAAAATTTATTAGAAGAAGGCGAAACTTTAACAAGAGCTTTAAAAAAAACCAAGCCCTTTTTCCCGCTTTTAATGCTTGATATGCTTGCAATTGGAGAAGAAACCGGAGAAATACCTTATACATTAGAAAAAGTTTCCACTTTTTATTCTCATGAATTAGAATATACTTTAGAACAATTTGGGACTCTTTTAGAACCAATTATGCTGGCTATTTTAGGATTTTTAGTGGGCTTTACCGTACTTGGAATTTTCCTGCCCATTTATTCAGTCTTAAAAAATATTTAACAAACAAAAATACAGGATTAAAATGCGAGAATTTAGAATAAATAATTTTGTTTTTGGATATTGTAAAAACTTGATTTATCAAGACTTAAATTTTTAATATAAATATTATGGAAATTTTAACTAATTTAAATCCTAACCAAAAGGAAGCGGTAATGACTACCGAAGGGCCTTTATTAATTTTAGCTGGAGCTGGTTCCGGTAAAACAAGGGTATTGACTCACAGAATAGCTTATTTAATTTATCATAAGAATATTTCCCCGTGGAATATTTTAGCGGTTACTTTTACTAATAAAGCCGCTTTGGAAATGAAAGAACGCATTAATAAACTTATTCCTAATAAAAATTTATTTTATTTAGGAACTTTTCATTCTATAGCGGTAAAAATTCTAAGAAAAGAAATTTCGGCTTTGGGTTATAACCTTAATTTTGTAATCTACGATGAAAATGATTCATCGGTTTTAATTAAATCAATTCTAAAAGAATTAAACTTAGATTCCGAAAAACATTCTCCCAGCGCAATTTTAAAAGTAATCAGCCATGCCAAAAGCAATTATCAAAACTATCAAGACTTTAAAAAATCCGCATTTAGTTATTTTCAAGAAACCAGCGCTTTAATCTATCAAAAATATGAAGAAGGGCTTATAAAAAACCAAGCTTTAGATTTTGACGATTTAATTAATAAAGTTATTTTAATTTTTCAAAAAAATCCTCAAATATTAAATAAATATCAAGAAAAATTTAAATGTAAGAAGCCGTAATTTATGCGCGGTAGGCGATGACGACCAAAGTATTTATAAATTTAGAGGAGCGGATGTTTCAATAATTTTAAAATTTGAAAATGATTTCCCCGACTCTAAAATTATAAAACTAGAAGAAAATTATCGCTCAAGCGGAAAAATTTTAGAAGCCGCTAATAGTTTGGTTAAAAATAATCTTTTTCGCAAAGAAAAAAAATTATGGACAAGAAAAGAAGAAGGCAAGAATATCGTCAGCCATTTAGCTTCAAATGAAAGAGAAGAAGCTCATTTTATAGCCAAAATTGTTAGAAATTTAATTAAAGAAAAACAATATAAATTAGGAGAAATGGCAATACTTTATCGAATCAACGCTCAATCTAGAATTTTAGAAGAAGTTTTTTTGCAGTCCGGAATACCCCATAAGATCGTGGGAGGGGTAAGATTTTACGATCGAAAAGAAATAAAAGATATTTTAGCTTACTTAAAAGCGCTTTTAAATCCCAGCGATGAAATTAGTTTAAAGCGGATTATTAATGTTCCTCCCCGCGGCATTGGACAAGCCGCCTTAAGGGAAATCAACGCTTATTCAAAAGACAATTCTTTATGGGACATACTCAATAAATATGGGCTTGAAGAATCAAATCTTTATAATATGGAAGATAAAAAAAATTCTCCTAAAATAAAAAATAAAATTAAAGAATTTGTTCTTTTAATAAACAATTTAAAGACATATTTAAACCAGCCTTTAACAATATTAATTGAAAAAATCATTAATCAAAGCGGCTATAAAAATTACTTAGAAAAAGAACAAACTTCCGAATCTTTAAGCCGCATAGAAAATTTGGAAGAATTAATTTCGGTAGCCTTAGAATTTGAAAAAAAAGAGCCTGATTCATCTTTAGCTGATTTTTTAGCTCAAGTTTCTTTGTTGACCAACTTAGACACTTTTCAAGAAGACAAAGGCGCCTTAAATTTAATGACCCTTCATCAGGCTAAGGGTTTAGAATTTAAAGTGGTATTTATAGCCGGTTTAGAAGAAGGCATCCTGCCCCATTCCCGTTCTTTATTTGAAGAAAAAGAATTAGAAGAAGAAAGAAGATTATGTTATGTGGGAATTACCCGAGCCGCTGAAGAGTTATATATAACAAGAGCGATGGAGCGGACTATTTTTGGAGTAACTTTATCTCGGGAATCATCGCGCTTCTTAAGAGAAATTCAGGATAATTTAATTGAACTTCCGATAGAAAATTTAAATAACGCGCCGGATACGCCAATATCCAGCTTAAAAATACCTCCTCAAACAGATTTTAATTTAGGAGATTTAATTAATCATCATCTCTGGGGAAGAGGCGAAATAATCGAACTAACTGAAGAAGGGATAAAAGTTAAATTTCCAGAAATCGGCGAAAAGCTTATCGGGAGAAATTTTCTAAAACTAAAAAAAGAGCCTAAAATTAAAATTGGCGAGAGGATTCAACATCATGAATTTGGGAGCGGCATTATTTTAGAGCTTAAAGAAGAACGTAAAATTAAGGCTGTTTTTCCGCTATTCGGAATGAAAATTATTGAAATGACTAAGGAATAAGGTGATTAGATGATGGACTGGAGATTAATTTTTGTCTGCTTTATATCTGTTTTAGTAAATATTTTAACTACCGCTACTTCAGCGGCAAGAATTTCCGGAGTAATTACTAAAAGAGTGGCTACTTCGTTAAGCCTTTACAATTTATTTCAACTTTTCGCTCGTCTTTCCAATCTTTTTTATGTTCCTGTAATGGGAACAATTGTAGATTTAGCTGTAAAAAATAATCAATTGTTCGATTTAACTATTAAAATGCGCTGGATAATTTTTTCAGCCACTTTAGGATGTATGATAGGTTTTTTGCTCCTGCCTACTTTTGTGCAAATCTATATCAAAGGGATAAATTCTTTTGAAAGGAAAGGAAATTTAATTCTCATCATCCTATCTTTATTTTATCCTCCCAATACTTGGCGGGCTTTAAAGGTAATTCAAAAACCAAGCTTGATGGGGCTTAAAAAATTATCTTTAGAAGGGGTTCCTAAAAGTTTTATTATTTTTAATATTTTTGTTACCGCTGTTTGGACAATCGGAGTGCTTTCAGCCACTTATGCCAGCGCTTTAACTCCTGAATTTACCAGAACGGCCACTTTGCTTTCAGGACTGGTAAACGGGATTGCCACAATTTTATTTTCTTTAATTGTCGATCCCACCGCGGCTATGATTACCGATCAAGCTGTGCAGGGAAAACGCCCCCATGCCCAAGTAATTAATATAGTTTATTATATTGTCTTAGGGAATATTTTAGGAACGTTAATTTCTCAAATTTTACTTGTTCCCGGAGCTTATTATATCGCCTGGGCAACAAGACTGATTGCCAGATGAAACTTGACAAAATGTATTACATATATTACAATGTATTTTAGAAGGAGCGGTTAAATTGTTAAGCGTAAGACTACCTAAAGAATTAGAAAAAAAATTAGAAAGGCTTTCTAAAATTACTAAAAGATCTAAAAGTTTTTTTGTAAAAGAAGCTTTAGAGAATCAACTCGAAGACTTAGAAGATTTTTATGCCGCTTTGGACATTCTGTCCAAAGCTAACTCTAAATATTATACTACAGAAGAAATAGAAAAAAGCTTAAACTATGAATTATAAAGCATTATGGCATGAAGATGCTTTAAGAGATCTTAAAAATATTGGGAGAAAAGAAGCTCAAGAGATAATTAAAAAAGTAAAAACATATTTATTGAAAGAACCCTTAAAACTTGGAAAACTCCTTAAAGGTCATTTAAGAGGTTTTTACCGCTACAGAATAGGAAAATATAGAGTAATTTATCTTATAAAAGAAAAAGAACTATTAATCGTAGTATTAAAAGTAGCAAAAAGAGATAAAATCTATAAAATATGTCTTTAGAAAAAATTAAAGAAAAAATTGAAAAACTAAAAGAAATTATTAATTATCATAATCATCGTTATTATATTCTTAATAATCCTGAAATATCCGATAAAAAATACGATCAATTATTTCAGGAACTGCTTAAATTAGAAGAAAAATATCCCCGGTTTAAAACTTCTGATTCGCCAAGTTTTAAAATAGGAGCAAAACCGCTTGAATCTTTCGGCATAGTTGAGCATAGCGTTCCGATGCTCAGCTTAAGCAATGCCTTTAAAAATGAAGATTTATTAAATTTTGACCAAAGAATAAAAAAACGCCTATCGATAGAGGAAATAGAATATGTCTGCGAACTTAAAATTGACGGACTGGCGGTTTCTTTAATTTATGAGAAAGGAATTTTTATAAAAGGAGCCACAAGAGGAGACGGTTTTAGAGGAGAAGATGTTACTTTTAATTTAAAAACTATTAAAAAAATCCCTTTAAAATTATTTATTCCTTCAAAAATCTTTATTCCGGAAAAATTAGAAGTAAGAGGAGAAGTTTATCTCTCCTGGGAAAATTTTAAAAAACTTAATCAAGAAAGAGCTGGAAATAACGAGCCTTTATTTGCCAATCCCAGAAATTCCGCCGCCGGTTCGATAAGACAATTAGATTCCAGAATTACCGCTTCAAGAAATTTAGAAATTTTTATTTATGGCTGCGATACTGAAATCCCGAATATTAAGACGCATTTTCAAAACTTAAAATTATTAAAAGAAGCCGGTTTTGCGGTAAATGAACATATAAAATTAGTTAAAAATATAAAAGAAGTTCTTAATTACTGCCGCCTATGGCAGGAAAGAAGAAATGAATTAAATTATGAAATTGACGGAATAGTGATTAAAGTTAACTCAATAGAATATCAAAAACGTTTAGGAGCTGTTTCGCGTTCTCCGCGTTTTGCGATTGCTTATAAACTGCCTTCCGCCCAAGACACAACAAAAATTTTAGATATTATAATTCAAGTGGGGAGAACCGGCGTTCTAACGCCTGTAGCGGTTTTAGAAGCGGTAAAAATTGAAGGAAGCCTGATAAAAAGAGCCACTTTGCATAATGAAGAAGAAATTAAGAAAAAAAATATTAAAATTGGAGATATAGTTGTTCTTCATAAAGCCGGAGGGGTTATTCCCGAAATTTTAAGCGTAGTTTTTACTAAAAGAAGAGGCGATGAAAAAGAATTTCAAATGCCTAAAAATTGTCCCTCCTGCGGAAGTTTAATTTATAAAGAAGAAGGCGAAGCCTTCAGCCGTTGTCCCGGAATAACCTGCCCGGCGCAATTTAAAGAACATCTCAAACATTTTTCCTCCAGGCGGGCAATGAATATCGAAGGTTTGGGGGATAAAATAATAAATCAAATCGTGGAAAAGAAATTAATCGCGGATATAGCCGATTTATATTTATTAGATTTAAATAAACTGCTTACTTTAGACCGTATGGGAGAAAAATCAGGCTTAAAAATTTTAAAACAAATTGAAGAAAGCAAAACGCCAAGCCTGGAACGTTTTATTTTTGCGTTAGGCATTCGTCATATCGGGGAGCATGCGGCTTATATTTTAACGGAAAAATTTAAAACTTTAAAAAATCTCATTGCGGCTTCTATGGAAGATTTAATCGCTATTAAGGAAATCGGGCCGAAAAGCGCCCAAAGCCTTAAAGTATATTTCCAAAATCCTAAAAATTTAAAATTAATTCAAAAATTTTTGGATTTAGGCTTGAAATTTGAAGCTAAAATTTCCGCTTCCCTGCCTTTAAGCGGCAAACAATTTGTTTTTAGCGGAACATTATCTATTCCAAGAAATGAAGCCTTTGGCTTGGTTAAAAATTTAGGAGGGAATATTAATAATAGTATAAGCCTTAAAACTAATTATCTGGTAGCGGGAAAAGAACCGGGTTCAAAATATGAAAAAGCTAAAAAATTAAGCCTTTTTATTTTAAATGAAAAAGAATTCTTTAATTTAATTGAAAATGCCGGAAAATAAATATCTTGAAAAAATTTTTGAAGATAGAAAATTCAAACATTTTTAAAAAGGAAGCATTGTCTGTGTCACCCCTCACCCTCGCCCTCTCCCATCAAGGGAGAGGGCGAGGGTGAGGGGTGAAATAGAAGGAGGAAGAAAACTATCCAACAATTAGGGGAAAAGATTAAATTAAAAATTGAAAAAATCGCCCAAGGCGGAAGAGGAATCGGAAGATATAATAATCTGGTAGTTTTTGTTAAAGATACCTGTCCGGGCGATTTAGTAAAAATAAAAATTACGGAAGTGAAAAAAAACTATTTATGCGGAGATTTGCTTGCAGTCATAAAACCTTCGCCGTTTCGCGTTCTTCCTGAATGTCCTCTTTTTTATGAATGCGGGGGGTGCGTATTTCAACATATCGATTATAAATTTCAAAAAGAAATTAAAAGGCAGATTCTTAAAGACAGTCTGCGCAAATTAAAAATTTCACCGGATATTTGTCTATCCACTGATGAGCCATGGAATTACCGCAGTAAAATGCAGATGGCCTTAGAAAAAGATAAATTCGGACTTTATATGGAAAAATCTCATAAAATCGTCCCTTTAGGGAACTGTTTAATTCAAAGTCTTTCAAATAATTTAATTTTAAACGAATTTCAAAAATTTTTAAGAAAAAAAACGCTTCCTGAAATTAAATATTTAATTTCCAGAGTAAATTCCAAAGGAGAAATTTTATTAGTTTTAGTTAGTCAAGAAAAATATTTAAAAGAAGAGGAAGATTTAATTGGTTTTTTAAAAAATATCCCTAAACTGCAGGGAGTGATTTTAAATTATAATCCGCATATCGGCAATGTAATCTTGGGAAAAAATAATTATCTTATTTTGGGAAAAAATTATTTGGAAGAAGAAATAGACGCTCTTAAATATCGGATTTATGAAACAGCTTTTTTCCAAACTAATTTAGAGGCTTTAAAAATAATTTTTAGTTTAATAAGGAAATGGATAGGAATAAGAAAATTTAAATTAATCGTCGATGCTTATTCCGGGGTAGGGACTTTTGCTCTAATGCTTTCTAAATACGCCCATAAAATAATTGGAATTGAAGAAGAGCCTCAAGCCGCTAAGAGCTCTAAAATTAATCAAGAAATAAATAAGTTAAATAATTTGGAATTTATAAACGGAAAAGTGGAAGAACATTTAAGCGAAATTTTAAAAAATTCAAAGCCGGATTTAATCATTCTTGACCCGCCCCGCAAAGGGGTTAGCCGAGAAATTTTAGAATTAATTAAAAAAAACAATCTTCAGGAAATATTTTATATTTCCTGCAATCCGGCTACTTTATCGCGGGATCTGGAATTTTTAACTAACTGCGGGACTAGGAAAAATCAAACCGGAGGAGGGAGATATAAGATAAAAAAAGTTGTCCCGGTAGATATGTTCCCTCAAACCGCTCATATTGAATGTATAGCCAGAATTTCTAAATTTTAATAAAATCCAAATGTTCAAAAATTAGAAGGTTTTAAAGACTGGAATTTAGAATTTAAATTTTAGGTTAGATTTATCCGCTTATAGGGAACAAATTTGCAGGGGGGGTTGTCAAA
>JACPDS010000030.1:0-1198 GCA_016183885.1 Armatimonadota bacterium | reverse complement strand
TAATAGAGCGGGTTTGATAAATCAAACCCCTACATATTATATTATTGTATCGATTGAGGCGGCAAGTTATGTTTTTGGACAGCCCCGCAGAAAAAAGAAAGAGGGGGTAAGTAAAATTTTTAAAAATAATTTAAATTATATGCTAAAAAAATATAAAATCAAAATCTCAAGCGCGGTAAAAAAAATTTTTGAAATATCAAAAAATATTTGCGCTAATTTAATTTCTCAAATTCAAAATAAAAAATATAAAATAAAAATAATAAGCGAAAAAATTCTTCAAAATTTTAAAAATCTCCCGATTCCGGAAATTAAATTTACAAGAGGCCGCTTTATCGAATTTGAAATTACAAAACCCAAATTCAGCCGGATTCGATTGCTCGAATTTAAAATTTCAAAAACTAGAATTTTTGCGGTTTTATTATTTATTTTAACTTTAGGATTTTTTATTAATCTTTTATTTCACTTTAAAGAAAAAGAAGTTGATGCCACCGCCGTGGGTGTAAACCCGATTAAATTAAGACAACGGCTTTCTGTAGATACATCTGATCCTACCTATCCTTCAATATCTGGATATAATAATGCAGCTGCTCTTTCTAGCGGTCTTGCGGGAGTATATGGATATAGTGATAATAATTTAGGAGTATATGGACAAAGCAATAGTCATTATGGAGTAAAAGGTTGGACTAATGCTGCAGGTTATGCGGGAGTATATGGATATAATTCTTCTAATGGTTATGGAGTAATAGGACAAAGCGTTAATAATTGGGGAGTAAGTGGCGGTGGACTTGGATATAATTATGGAGTAAATGGAATAGGTAATCTTTATGGAGTAGAAGGCTGGGGCAGCAACGGCTATGGAGTATATGGCTATAGCGGAGCGGCTTCCGGCACAGGCTATGCTGGAGTATATGGATATAGCCCTAACACATATGGAGTACATGGAGATAGTCCTAATAATAGGGGGGTATGGGGATCCAGTTCTAATAATTATGGGGTATTTGGAGATAGCGTTAATAATTATGGGGTATATGGTCAAAGCGGAGCTACAGGTTATGCTGGAGTGTATGGAGCTGGCTATTACGGAATATACGGCACAGGTAATATTATTGGAATATATGGTTATGCTCCAAATCCTAGTAGTTGGGGAGTATATGGTTATGGTTCTCAACAGGGAGTCCATGGACAGGGTGAATATGGA
>JACPDS010000238.1 GCA_016183885.1 Armatimonadota bacterium | reverse complement strand
TAAATCAAAAAGAATTAAAATATGAAATTACTTTCCAGGAGCTTTAAAAATTTTATAAATATAAAATAAAAATAAAAGGGTAATTTTTATTTTTGGTAGAAATTACCCTTTATATTAATAAAAATAAAAGGTGTGTTTTAGTATGTCAGATTTATTAGAAATTAAAGAGAAAAATTTTGAAAGCGAAGTTTTACAAAGCTCAAAACCTGTTTTAGTATTATTTAAAAGTCAGTGGTGCGCCCCTTGCAAAAAAGCGTTTCCTATAGTTGAAGAATTAATTAATGAATATAGAGAATTAATTAAAGGATTTTTTATAGATGTAACTGAAAATCAATCTTTGGTAATCAAATTTGAAATACTGCATGTTCCTACTTTATTATTTTTTAAAGATGGAGAAATTAAAGAAAAATTAATAGCCAATATTTCCAAAAAAGAGATTCTTAATTTTCTTAAAATTCATGGGATAGTAAATTAAATATTATTAAAATAAGGAGATAATATGGATTTATTAGGAAATTTTTTAACATCGCTAGCTACTATGCTTAAAAATCAAATACAACATTCGATTTTTTTAGCTTATCCAATTGCTTTTTTAGCGGGAATTTTAGCTTCCCTTACCCCTTGTGTATATCCGGTAATTCCAATTATAGTTGGATATATTGGAGGTCAAAAGCAAAAAAGTAAATTAAAAGCATTTAGTTTATCCTTATTTTATGTTTTAGGTATGGCTATTACTTATGCGCTTTTAGGAGCATTTGCCGCTCTTTCCGGCACTCTTTTTGGTTCAATTCAAACTAATCCAATGGTTTATTTTATAGTAGGAAATATTATAGTTTTATTTGGAATTTCTATGTTAGACGCTTTTTCTCTGCCTATTCCTTCATTTTTCATAAAAGATATTAATGATATTAGAAAACGCAAAGGGTCTTTCTTATCTGCTGTAAGTATGGGGGTAGCTTCCGGCTTTATATCCGCTCCGTGTACCGCTGCTGTTGTAGGAGTAATTTTAGCTTATGTAGCCAGCAGACAAAATTTATTTTTTGGGTTAAGTTTACTTTTTACTTTTGCATTAGGAATGGGGATATTATTAATATTAGTAGGAACTTTTACCGGCGTTTTATCAGCTTTGCCAAAATCTGGGAAATGGATGTTGATAGTTCAAAGAGCTTTTGGCTGGGTAATGATTTTATTAGGAGAATTTTTCTTAATTCAAGGAGGTAAGTTAATGTTATGAAGAAGAAGTTAAAATTTATATTGTCAATTATAATTGTAGTATTTTGTTTTTTATATAAGACAGGATATTCAGCTGAAACCCCTCAAGCTAATAATAAAGCTGTTAATTTTAGCTTAAATGGTTTAGATGATAATAAAGTAATTTTAAATAATTTTATAGAAAAGAAGAAAGTAGTTCTTTTAACTTTTTGGACAACTTGGTGCGCTTCTTGTAAAGAAGAAATGCCAAAGATTATTGAATTGCAGAATAATTTTAAAAATTCCGGCTTAGAAATTTTGGGAATAAATTATGAAGAATCTAAGCTAAAAGTTAAGAAGTTTGCCGCAAAATATAAAATAAATTATAAAATATTGTTAGATGAAGAAGGAGAAGTTACTGAATCCTATGGAATTTCAGGCGTTCCTTATATAATTATAATTGATAAAAAAGGCGAAATTTATTATCAAGGGAATGGACTTCCTAATAATTATAAAGCTATTTTAACAAAATTAGTTAACAATAAATTAAGTTTAAAATAGAAAACTATCTGACGTGTTTTCTAGCGGTATTTCTGAGTGGATGAATGATAGATAAATTATAAACTTGATTTATTGCCGGGGTGGCTCAGTGGTAGAGCGGCTCACTCGTAATGAGCAGGTCAGGGGTTCAAATCCCCTCCTCGGCTCCAATAAATACAAGGGGTCAGGTCTTGCATTAACACATTTTATCTTTTTTTGCATTTATTTGATTTTTCTATTCAATAAAATAGGGATTTTAAGATTATATTTTTTAGCTGCATTTTGAGCAATTTCATATCCAGCATCGGCATGCCTTAAGATTCCTGAAGCAGGATCAT
>JACPDS010000237.1 GCA_016183885.1 Armatimonadota bacterium | reverse complement strand
TTTTTTAATTTCGAGATAGATCATTTTAAAGCTTATATAAAAAATACTAATTGTTAATGCAGAGTCGGCTAAATTAAAAATAGGCCAAAATTTTAAATCAATAAAATCAATTACCCCGCCGAATCTTAAACGATCGGTTAAATTGCCGCAAGCCGCCCCCAGAATTAAACCCAGGGCAATCTGCATGCCTTTATCCAAAGATAAAATTTTTTTAGAATAAATTAACATCCCGCTTATTACTAAAATAGAAATTAAAGTGTAAAATTTATAATATTCTGGAAAAAGTCCAAAAGCTCCGCCTTGATTTTGGATATGATGAAAATAAATGATTGGTTTAATTATAGGAATACTTTCTTCTAATGGTAAATATTTTAAAATTAAGAATTTACTTAATTGATCTAAAAAATATTCCAAAACTGCCAGGGCAAAAAACATTTATTTTTTAGCCTTAAAATCTTCAAGCACATTGCCGCAATGAGGGCAAACATCGGCAAATTCAGGATCCCGGCTTAATTCTTTTACATAATTCCAACAACGCTGGCATTTTTGATTTTTAGTTTTTCTAATGAATATTCTAATTTTAGGAAAATTTTTAGGGGAAACTATTCCTTCGGGCAGCCCCACTTCAGGATGAAAAATAGAAACTGAAGATACTAAGAATATTCTTCTTAATAATTCTTCATCATTTCTTAAAGTATTATATAATGGAGGTTCTAGATATAATTCTACTTCCGCTTCAGCGCCTTTATGAATAATTTTATCTATTCTTTGTTTTTCCAAACAATTGAAAATTTCGCTTCTTAAAGATAAAATAATATCCCATTTTTCTTCTAATTCGGAGGGAAATTCAACTTTAATTAAAGAAGGCCATGGCATTAATTGAATGCTTTCTTCCGGTTTGTCCCATGGAAGATTTTGCCAGATTTCTTCCATGGTAAAACTTAAAATAGGGGAAAACATTATTATTAGCGCGTTTAACATTTCATACAAAGTTTTCTGAACGGCTTTTCTTTCTTTAGAATTGGCGGAATAAGTGTAAAGAGTGTCTTTTATTATATCCAAGTAAAAACTGCTTAAGTCTTGAACGCAGAAATTATGCAGATAAGTATAAACTAAATGAAATTGAAAACTGTCGTAAGCTTTTTTAACTTTTTTTAAGAGCTGATTAGTTTCCTGCAAAATAAAAAGATCTAATTCTGATAAATCTTCTAATAAAGCGGTTTTATCTCTTGAGGGATTAAAATCATAAAGATTTCCTAAAATAAAACGAAAAGTATTTCTAATTTTTCGATAATTCTCTGAAATTTGTTTTAAAGTATTTTTGCCAATTTTTATATCGGCTGTATAATCTACCGAAGAAAAGAAAAGTCTTAAAATATCTCCGCCGTATTCTTTAATAATCTCATTGGGATCAATTACATTTCCCAAAGATTTATGCATGGAAATCCCTTGTTCATCTAAAACCCAGCCATGAGTTAAAACGGCTCGATAAGGAGCTTTGTTTCTTACGGCTACAGCAGGGATTAATGAAAGCTGAAACCAGCCCCGGTGCTGATCACTGCCTTCTAAATATAAATCAGCCGGCCAATTTAGTTCAGGGTTATTAGCGCAGACAGCTTCATGGCTCACTCCAGATTCAAACCAAACATCAAAGATATTATTTTCTTTTTCAAATTCTTGTTTTTGACATTTAGGACAGTTAAAATTTAAAGGTAAAATTTCTTTAGCTTCTTTTTTAAACCAAACGTCTGCTCCTTCTTTTAAAAATAGGTCTTCTACAATTTTAATAATATCCGGAGCGCAGATTATTTCTCCGCAGTTTTTACAATAAAATACCGGTATAGGAACTCCCCATACTCGTTGACGGGAGATACACCAATCCGGTCTTGCCTGCAGCATATTATAAATTCGTTCTTCCCCCCAGTCAGGTATCCATTTTACTTTTTTAATTTGCTCTAAAGAATTTTCTCTTAGTTTTTTTATATCCATAGCTACAAACCACTGTTTGGTAGCTCTAAAAATAATTGGATCGCGGCAGCGCCAGCAATGAGGATAAGAATGGGTGATAGAACTATTATAAAGCAGTAAATTGCTTTCTTTTAAATGTTCGATGATTTTTAAATTAGCTTCTTTATAAAATAAATTTTTAAATATACCGGCTTCTTCATTTAAAATTCCTTGATTATTTACCGGAACAATTACCGGCAAACTATATTTTAAGGCGGCTTCATAATCTTCTGCTCCAAGTCCGGGGGCAGTATGGACACAACCTGTGCCTTGGTCTAAAGTTACGTACTCTTCAGTAATTAAAATAGAATCGCGCTCAAAAAATGGATGTTTGCAAATTTTTCCTTTTAAATCTTTGCCCTTGACTTTGCCTAAAATTTCATAGTTTTTTAATTTTATTTCATTAGCTATTAAATATAAAAGCTCTTCCGCTAAAATATAAGACTCTTGACCGTCATTAACCAATAAATAATAAGCCTCGGGATTTAAAGCAATGGCTACATTTCCCGGCAATGTCCATGGCGTTGTAGTCCAAATTAAAACATATGTTTTATGATTATTTTTAGGAAAAAATTCTTCCAAAGAATCTTTCAAGGGGAATTTAACAAAAATAGAAGGAGATTCTTTTTCTTTATATTCAATTTCGGCTTCAGCTAAAGCAGTTTCACAAGTAGAACACCAGTAAACAGGTTTTAATCTTTTATAAATATATCCTTCTTTAACTAATTCTTTAAAAATTTTTATTATAGTAGATTCATATAAGAAGTTTAAAGTTAAATAAGGATGCTCCCAGTCGCCTCTTATGCCTAAACGCTTAAACTGGCTTTTTTGAATTTCTAAAAAATGCAGAGCCGATGTTTTGCACCTTTCCCTTAATTCGACAGGATTAATTTCTTTTCGATTAATTTTATAAGTTTCTAAAGTGGCTTTTTCATTGGGAAGACCGTGTGTATCCCAGCCGGGGATAAAAGGGCTGTAAAATCCGCATGAAGTTTTATATTTTACCACAATATCTTTTAAAATTTTATTTAAAGATTGTCCTAAATGAATTGGTCCATTGGAATAAGGAGGACCATCATGAAGAATATATTTAGATTTTCCTTTTAAGAGTTTATTTAATTTTTGATAAATTTCTTTATCTTCCCAAAATTTTAAAATTTCAGGTTCTTTTTCTTTAAGATTAGCTTTCATCGGAAAATTAGTTTTGGGAAGATTCAAAGTATCCCGATAATTCATTTTTACTCCAAGTTAAACTTTTATTTTAGAAGTTTGCAAGTATAGCTCTAAAGCCTTTTTTTCTTCTTCTTGATATATTTTTTGCCTGGCCATTAATAAATCAAAATTTACTAAATGAGCGTCAAAATCTGGACCATCTACGCAGGCAAATTTAGTTTTATCTCCGATTAAAACCCTGCAGACTCCGCACATTCCAGTGGCATCCACCATTAGAGGATTCAAGCTTACAATAGTTTTAATATCATAAGCCTTAGTTAACTGCGAAACCACTTTCATCATTATAGCAGGACCGATTGCAAAAACTAAATCGATTTTTTCTTTTTTAATTAT
>JACPDS010000029.1 GCA_016183885.1 Armatimonadota bacterium | reverse complement strand
ACCTTTATTTTAATACTTTCGGTTATTTTAGTTTTAATTCCAAAATCACCCTTAATTTCAATTATGGTGATGTCCCAAACTTTAAACGGGATGCTCCTGCCTTTTATTTTAATTACTATGTTATTATTAATTAATAATCAGAAAATTATGGGGAAGTGGAAAAATTCTTTTAAATTTAACTTAATTAGCTGGATCTTTGCAATTACTTTAAGCGCGCTTTCTTTAATGCTTATTTTTTCCTTGTTTATTTAAGGTTTTTAAATTAAATTGCATTTTCGGATTTAATAAAGTGAATTGCAAATAAAACTAAATTTATTTGCAATTCACTTTAAATTAATGGTTATATTGCCCAATTTTTTAGATCTTCTAAAGTAAATTCTTTTGTTTCATCAACTTTTTTCTCTAATATTTTTAATCCCGTGGTTGTTTCTTTATGAAAATCTTTTGTATTATTGACGCCTTCTTTAACTGCTTTTACGGCGCCATCATTATATCCAGTAAGTCCGCCTTGATATAGTCCAAGAATTGCTGAGCCTACAGCTATAAGAGGAGAAAGTAAAGGAGCGGCTAAAGTTGAAAGAGTAAGCACTGTTCCTTTCATTAGCGGACCAATATCTTTAATTTTTAAAACTGCTTTATAAGCAATATTTAACGCTTTAGGGTTGTAAATTAAAGTTGTAACTCCATTTCCCACTCCTAATATTACTGATTCAGCTATTCCTCCACCGACTGCGTTTAAAGCTTTGGAAACTGAAATTTCAAAAACTTTTTCCGAGGCTTTAGGCATAGTTAGAATATTAGTTTTAGTTATTACACTCATATTATTTCCTCCTTTCTTTTAAATTTTTCATTGATATAAAACAAATTATAAAATAATATTTTAGTTAATTTCAAGTATTTTTTGTTAACAAATTGTTAATAATTTAGATAATATAAATAAGGAATCTTAGGTTATAAGAAATGCTTTTGATTAGATACACTCAAAATATGGTTTTATTATCTTTTGAAAAAGAATAAAAGTATTTTTTCAGCGCGCCTTTTCCATGCATCTTCATTATGAATTGCTCCGGAATCCTCATAATAATAAAGTTCTTGATTTAAAAGATAACCTTTTTTAATTAAAATCTTTTTAAGTTGTCTTGTCTCGTCCAAAATATCAAAAATCCCATTTTTATTTTTATCTTCATCTGATTCATAAGTGCCCATATCCAGCCATATCTTTAAGGATTTTTTCCCGCCGCGATCATTTTCAATTAATTTTATGATGGCATTATTATGCCACCACAAAGACGGAGAAACTACTCCCAGCATTGAAAAAATTTTCGGATTCTTCCAACCTATATAAAGAGAACATAATCCACCTAAAGAAGAACCTAAAATTGCGCTTTGAGAAGCTGATTTTAATGTTCTATAATGCTTATCAATAAAAGGTTTAAGTTCTTTAATAATAAAATCGGCGTACATTTTAGCTTTGCCTCCGCCATGCTTTATGTCCCTTATAAAAGTATATTCATTAATACGGTCTTCATTATTATAAATAGCCACCATAATAATTTCTTTCATTTTTTCTTCTTTAATTAATTTTTCGGCGGTTTCATCTAATCCCCATTCGATTCCCCCAAAAGATGTGGCTTCATCAAAAACATTTTTTCCATCATGCAAATAAAGCACAGGGTAATGCTCGCTTATTTTTTTATCATAACCTGGAGGCAGATAAACTAAAATTTCGCGCTTATTATGAAGAAACTTAGAATAGAAATCTTTATGCGCCTTAATATTTCCGCTAAGGGTAGATTTAGGAGGGGTTTTATTTTTCTTAGCCCAGTTCTCAATATTTAAATAATTTTTTTTTTCTTTTTGGCCATTAGATATGAACAGGACTCTGTTTGGAATAGAATGAAAGTTCTTATCTACTTCAACTGTTTTCCAAGCACCTTGAGTAAATTTAAATTCAAGAATAGATTTGACGGGAATTTTAAAATTTAATTGATAGGTATTTTTTCTGATTGGTTTTAAGCGGATTCCTTGAGGATTCCAGTTTTTAAGAATATCTTTATTTCCGGTAATATATATTTTTGCGTCCTGCGAAGTATAATCCGGAACAGTAACAATAAATTTAAGCTCACAAAAATTATCTTTAGCTAAGGCAGGGTAATTTAGCTTTAAAAAGAAAAATGCAATTAAGATAAAAAAAATAGATGCCCATTCCAATGTTACGCGTAAGAGGCGCTTCGCATGCGAAATTTTACAAAGCTTATATTCAGTTTCCCGCAGGGCAGCTAACCTCTCAAAATTTCCGCTCATATATATTCACCTCCGCAACGCTTCGGGCTCCCAGATTAAGCCGCAGGAAAATATAAAATTCTTTTTTTATAATATTAATTTTTACTTTATTATATTATTATTGTCAAGATAATGACTGTTTTTCCTGTTTCTTAAAAAATCTTACCAAATGTTAACAATTTTTTAATGGACATTTTAAGGCTCTTTTTATTATATTTGATTTATAAAAATTTTAAGGAGGCTTTAAAAATGAATATTAATACTAAAGTAAATGAGTTGACGAAGGTTAATTTTACCTCTCAAAATTCTCTAACTCATAAAAAATTATCTTCTCCAATGAGCGCTAAAAACTTAAAGGAAAAAGTAGATACATTATATGAATCTCTTTTTAATAGAAATCTTGAAACGTATTTTGATAAAAAAGGAAATTTAAAATTATATGACCTCTGGTGGGATTTAAAAACTCCCGAAATAACATCGGGAACTATTCCCTTGAAAAATCTAAGCGCTTTAAAAACTGCTTTCGATTATATTCTAGAGAAATATCCTCAATTAATTAATCAAAAACCCTGGTTTACGGCAATGCATATTAACAGCGATAATCCGGATAAACTTTCAAATGTGGCAATTTGTATTCCCACATTCCCTGTTGGAGAATATAATACTCCTCCTCATATTAAAGTTCTTGTAGATTATAATACAGGAGCGCCTAAACTAAATTCTAATTCTCAAGTTGAAAGTTGGTAGCAAAAAATTAAAAACTTAATCTATTAACCCGAATAATGCAGTTAAATATTAATAAAACATATACAGAAGAGATAATGTAGGGGTCGGATTTATCCGACCCGATTACAAAAAAATTCAACTTAATTATAAAACGGGCTTGATAAATCAAGCCCCTACAATGATTTTTAAAAATCAACTGCATTATTCGGGATTAATAATTAAGTCAGGTTAATTTAAATAAAATGCCTGAAATTATACCTAAAAAATATAAACTATCGCTTAGTTTAATAAATTTAATTTTTCAAAGACTAAACAAGCCGACCCAATTATACCGGCATTCTCGCCTAATTGAGCTTGAAGAAGCTTGGTAAAGTTTTTAGGGATCATCCGCGCTCGAAAATTAATTTCTTTTTTTAATGATTTTATAAAAAAAGGGAAGGCTTGAGATATTCTCCCTCCGAAAATAATTTTTTCCGGATTTAAAATGGTAATGCAGTTAGCCAGTCCTATCCCTAAATATTTTCCGGTCTCTTTCCAAACTTCTAAAGCCAGGGGATCTCTTTTTAAAGCGGCTTGATATACATCTAAGGGAGTAATTTTTTTTCTCATCCTAAGTAAACCTTTTTTATATTTTTTTAAATAAGCTTTTGCTCTTTTTATAATCGCCGGTCCTGCGGCTTCTGTTTCCATACAGCCGATATTGCCGCAATTACATCTGGCTCCGTCTGGATTGACAGTAATATGTCCAATTTCTCCGGCTCCATTCGCTTCGCCATAAATTAATTGATTATTTATTATAATTCCTCCGCCAATCCCTGTGCCTAGCGTAAGACAAATAAAATTAGCTGAATTTTTTCATTCGCCAAAATATTTTTCACCCATTGTCATAGCATTTACATCATTAATAATAAAACAATCTAATGCAAAATATCTTTCTATAACATGAGCAATCGGAACATTTCTCCATTTAAAATTAGGAGAAAAAATACAAACCCCATGATTTGAATCTAAATTTCCCGGAAGGCCTATTCCAATTCCTAAAACCTTTGCTTGATAATTT
>JACPDS010000232.1 GCA_016183885.1 Armatimonadota bacterium | reverse complement strand
CATCTTTTAAAGTATCTAAAATTCTTCGGGCAATAAATTCATCGCGTTTGGAAAGAATTTCTTGAGCTTCTTTTTCATGGGATTGAAGAGCTTCTTCTTTTTCTTTTAAATCTTGAATCTCGCTAATTTTTTTTAAATAATTATATTCCTTGACAAGTAATTCCGGGTCTTCTGTTCCTTCTAGTTTAGCTCCTTTTTTAATTAAATCTAAAATAATCTTGTAATTTTCACTCCCCAGAGAAGCTACTTCTTCAACAATCTGATATTCTTTTCCGCAAACTGGCAAACCATCTTGATAAATATGTATTTTTTGATAGTCTAATTTTAAATCAAAAATCTTTTTTCTAATTCCATCCCACATCTCTTGAATAGAAAAAATATGTTCTTCCCAGCATTTTAATCCATACTTTTGAATAAATTCTTTTTTAAGAGCTGTTTTCATTGAACCCATATCAATCTCGGAATGTATTATAGGAATAAAAATTACTTTTTTCACTTTTTTATTTTTTTATTAATTTCTTTTAAAACTTCTTTAAAATGAAAAGGGGTAATTTTAAATAATTTATAATCACTTTCCCCTTTTTCAATAAATTCTCTAATTGCTGAAATTGAAGCTCTTCTACAAATAGCTTCAATTTCAGCTCCTGCCATACCTTGAGTTTCTTTAACTAACTCTTCTAAATCAACTTTTGAATCTATTGGTTTATTTTTAAGATGAATCTTAAAAATTGATTTTCGATCTTCCTCTTTAGGCAAAGGAAGTTCTAAGAGATAATCAAAACGACCAGCTCGAATTAAAGCCGGATCAATCATATCTATTCTATTTGTAGCTCCTAAAACTACGACCCCTTTTAATTCTTCAATTCCATCTAATTCAGTTAGAAACTGACTAATTACTCTTTCCACTACTTGTCCGCCGCCGCCGCCTCGAATGGGAGCGATAGCATCTAATTCATCAAAAAATAAAATACATGGAGCGGCTTGTTTAGCTTTTTTAAAAATATCCCGAATAGCTTTTTCTGATTCCCCCACCCATTTTGAGATTAAAGCCGGCCCTTTAATAGAAATAAAATTTACTCCGCTTTCACAGGCTGCCGCTTTAGCCATTAAAGTCTTGCCTGTTCCAGGAGGGCCAAATAAAAGAATCCCTTTAGAAGGTAAAATTTGAGCATATTCAAATAATTTAGCTTTTTCAAGAGGCCATTTAACAGTTTCCTCTAAAATTTGTTTTACTTCTTTTAAGCCTCCTATATCTTCCCATTTCACTTGAGGAACTTCCACAAATACTTCTCTTAAAGCAGATGGTTCAATTTCTTTTAAAGCCTGATAAAAATCATCCATGGTTACTTCTAAACTTAATAATAGTTCATAAGGAATTTCATTAGTGGTAAATTCAATTTGAGGGATAATTTTTCTTAAACTATACATAGCGGCTTCGCGAGCCAAGGCTTCTAAATCCGCTCCCACAAAACCATGAGTAATTTCAGCTAATTTTTTAATCTCTACATTTTGAGCTAAGGGCATACCCCGGGTATGAATATGTAAAATATCTACTCGAGCATTTCGATCAGGAATGCTGATAGAAATCTCTCGATCAAATCTCCCCGGTCTTCTTAAAGCTGGATCTAAAGAATCGGGAATATTGGTGGCTCCAATTACAATTACTTGACCGCGGGACTCTAAGCCATCCATTAAAGCTAAAAGTTGAGCCACTACTCGACGCTCTACTTGTTTTTCTCCTCCCATTTCAGATCTTTTAGGAGCAATGGAATCAATTTCATCAATAAAAACTATACTGGGCGCATGGCGGGCCCCTTCTTCAAAAATACTCCTTAATTTTGCTTCACTTTCACCATAAAATTTCCCCATTATCTCTGGTCCAGAAATATGTAAAAAAGCAGCCTCCGTTTCATTGGCTACCGCTTTAGCAATTAAAGTCTTGCCTGTTCCTGGAGGACCATGCAATAAGACCCCTTTAGGCGCTTCAATCCCCAGTCTTTGAAAAACTTGCGGAAATTTTAAAGGCAGTTCCACCATTTCTCGAATGCGCCTGATTTCTTTGCCTAAACCTCCAATATCTTCATAAGAAATTTTTTCCCCTTTTCTTTCTAACGATTCTTCTCTTTTTATTTTAATAATTGTTTGAGAATTTACTAAAACTATTCCAGCAGGCTTAGTTTCAAGGCAGGTAAAATCTTGAGAACGGGAGCCAAATAAAGTTGCCCTTAGGCGATCCCCTTCTGTTACCGGCAAACCTTCTAAAAGTCTTCCAATATATTGAGTATCTTTTTCTTTAGTAGAAGTAAGTGGATTTAAAGGAGCAAGGAGAATTAAATTAGCACTCATGTGTTTAGTTTTAGTAATTTTTACATTTTCATCTAAACTTACTCCAGCATTTTCCCGAATTAAGCCATCAATTTGAATAATAGATTTTCCTCGATCTTCCATATAAGCAGGCATTAATTTAGCGGCAGTTTCTTTCTTTCCGATAATTTTAATAATATCTCCTACGACTAATTTTAATTTCTCCATATCGTCGGGATCAATTCTAGCAATCCCTCTCCCTACATCCCGCGCCTTCCCTTCAGCTACTTTTAAAGCAATTGTTTCTAAAGCTTCTTTAGTCATTTCATTACTCCTGATTTTTAAAAAATCATTGTAGGGGCTTGATTTATCAAGCCCGTTTTATAATTAGGTTGAATTTTTTTGTAATCGGGTCGGATAAATCCGACCCCTACATTATCTCTTCTATATATGTTTTATTAAACTTAATTGCATTTTCCGGGTTTAGTATTTTTTGAGAATAATTTCTAAGATTCCATTTTTATAAGTATATTTAAGTTGTTCTTCCTTAAAAACTTGAGGAATTAAAATTTCTTTAGCATATTTTCGATCTTTATTAGAAGCGCTAATATTTAAAATATCTCCTTTTAAATCTACTTTTAAATCTACTTCTTCTATGCCTGGAAGTTCGGCAATAATCAATACTCTCTCTTTTTCATCAAATAAATCTACCAATGGTTCTCTTATTTCTTCCACAATCGGGCCTTTAGGGGTTCTTTTAATATTCCCAAAAGACGAAACATGGGGAGCGCCTCCTAAAGTTCTAATAGTAAATCCATATACTCCTTTAGCTTTTTCTCCTAAACCGGGAATCTCCCCGCTTCTCGAAATTCCCCCTTCTTTTTCCGCTTTTTCCGCAAATTGTGTAAGCACTTCAAAAATATTTCCCATCCCTTTAAATAAATCTTCCAGTCCTCCTAAATTAATTCCAAATTTCCCTTCTAAATCATCTTTTTTATCTCCCATAATTACCTCCTTTCTTTATAGCTGTCAGATGTCAGTCATCAGTAATTAGCCGAAAGCTGATAGCTGAAGGCTGATTAGCTAATAACTGACACAGCTTTATTTAATCTTATTTCTAAAATATTATTCTGATAATTTTTAATAAATTCCTGAGGATTAACTTCTTTAGGTAAAATTACTTCGGCATAATAATCTTTATTATTGGAAATACTTAAAAAATTGTTTTT
>JACPDS010000231.1 GCA_016183885.1 Armatimonadota bacterium | reverse complement strand
TTTTTTCTCAATAGAGAAAAAACTACTCTATTCCCTCTGTGTGCTCTGTGGTTTTATATCTGCTCCTCTTTTTTTTATTTTATTTACCGCCGCATTAAGTTTTTTTCTGTCAACGACTTTAGGAAATAAACTTAACTTATTTTTCTTAAACATCTCAAAGCCCAAAGCTAAATCTTTAGTAAATTCTTTGGTTTTTAGCTTTAAATCTAAAATTAAGCCTAATTCATAAAGTCTTCCAAAAGATAAAATATTTTTTAAGGCGAGGCGGTAAAATAAATAAATTTGTTTTTCTTTAATTTCTCTTTTTTCTTTTAAAGCTATTTTCCGTAAAGCATCCATTATTTTAGCAATTTCAATTCCTTGTGGACAGCGGGCTGTGCAGGTTTTACAATTAATACAAATCCAAAAAGTATTTTGTTTAAAAACTAAATCTTTTTTACCCAATCTAACTCCGGCAATAATCTGCGCGGGCGAAAAATCCATTACATATAATAAAGGACAGCCGTTAGAACATTTCTGGCATTGATAACAAAGGTCAACATTAGCGCCGCTTAACTCTTTAACTTCTTCTTTAAAACTCAAATCCAATCTTTTCTCCATAAACTAAAAACTAAATACTAAAAACTAAATACCAAATACTTTTTTTTATTTTATTTGTTAAATCTAACCACAGAGAGCACAGAGACACTTATTATTTTCCGCTAAAAGCGGAAAATATAACCTTTGCTCTGTGAACTCTTCAATTCATTATTTTCTTTATATCTCAGCCTTACTTTTTTCTTTATATATAATTCTTCATTTGAGAACACCGAGAAATTTTTTCTCAATAGAGAAAAAACTACTCTATTCCCTCTGTGTGCTCTGTGGTTTTATATCTGCTCATCTTTATCGGGTTTGGCCCTAATTTTTTTATTCTTTCCACCATTTCCTTTGAAATTTCGGCAAACTTTCCTCCCATAGCCGAAGAAAGGTTATACATTTCCAAACGCTCTTTTTCTATTCCAATTTCTGCTAATAATTTCTTAGCATATTCCACTCTTTTTTTTGCCCTTAAATTTCCTTCTAAAAAATGACAGTTTCCTTCCAGACATCCGGCTATAAAAACTCCGTCTATGCCTTGATGAAAAGATTCTAAAATATGCAGTAAGTCTAACTTCCCGGTGCAGGGAAGTTTAATAATTCTAATATTATGCGGATATTGCAGTCTCATTGCCCCGGCTAAATCAGCCGCGGCAAAAGCGCAATATAAACAACAAAAAGCAATAATTTTAGGCTCCCAATTAGTATTTAGTATTTCGTATTTAGTATTTAGTATTTCGTTTTTAGTGTTTAGCATATTATCCAATTAGTATTTAGTATTTCGTTTTTAGCATTTAGTTATTAAATTTGTTAACAGACTTTATTAATTTTGATAACATTTTTGATATGGAATAACACCTTTCATAAAAATCATTAAATTTTTCCTCGTTAATTTGTTTTTGATTTGTACAAATTGTTAATATTGCTACACATTCAAAGCATGAAGCAAGTGAAGTTTGGAAAAATTGTTTTTTTTCTTTCTCATGCTTCCTCCCCACGCCTTCAGCAATATTAGTAACAATAGAAAGAGATGCTCTTCTTAATTGGTCTCCAAGAGAAAATTGAATTTTATTATCAAATTCTTTAGTCAAATTAAAACATAAATTCACAAATTCTAATCCTTGTTGATAAACATCAAGTTTTTCAAATCCAAATTTTTTATCCATAAACTAAATACTAAATACTCTCCAGCATGGCTAAAATCTGCTCATCTTTATAATGATTAAGTTCAATGGCTTTAGCCGGACATTCCGCCACGCAAATTCCGCAGCCATGACATTCAGCGGCGGAAATTTCGGCTATATTTTTATTTTCTTTATTTATAATTTTAGGAACATTATAAGGACAAACTCTTAGACAAGTTAAACAAGCAATACATTTATTCTGTTCTACTTTAGCGACTATTCCGCCTACTTTAAGCAAATCTTTGGAAAGAATAGAACTTACCCGGCTTGATGCCGCTAAGGCTTGAGCGATAGCTTCATCGGAAAATTTAGGATAATGCGAAGACCCGCAAAGAAAAATTCCTTCACTTTGAAAATCTACCGGACGAAGCTTCATATGCGCTTCTAAAAAGAAATTATCCGATGTTAAAGGAAGTTTTAACAATCTGGCCAGTTCCCCTATATCATCAGGAGGAACAATCGCCGCGCTTAAAACCAATAAGTCAGGATTAAATTCTAATTCTTCCCGAAGCATTGGGTCAACAAGTTTTACTTTTAATAAATTATTTTCTTTTTCTATTTTAAGATCTTTTTCATCTTCAAATCTAACAAAAATTATTCCTTTTCTTCTACTTTCAGTATAAATTTTTTCTCTAAATCCATAAGTGCGGATATCCCGATAAAGAACATAAATATTTATCTTGGGATATTTTTCTTTTAAAATTAAGGCGTTTTTAATCGCTACCGTACAGCAGATTCTGCTGCAATAAGGATGTTCTTCGTTTCTTGAAGAAACACATTGGATAAAAACCGCTTCTTTTGATTCGGAGTTAGAAATCAAAAGTTTGTTTTGAGCGATTTTTTCTTCCAATTCCTCTAAAGTCAAAACTCTCTGGTCTTCTCCGTAAAAATATTTTTTAGGTTTAAATTCTTTTGATCCTGTGGCTAAAACAATTGTTCCTACATCTATGTTTTCCAAATTTCCATCTTTCTCTAAAGAAATTATAAAATTTCCTAAAAAACCGGAAAAATTTTTAATTTTTGCTTCAAGATAAATTTTAATTAAAGGATTATTTTTTACATCGTTGATTAAATTATCAAGATAAAGAGGAAAATTTTCTCCTTTTTCTCCAAAATAAATATGTCTTAAATTTCCCCCTAATTCTTTTTCTTTTTCCACTAAATAAACTGAAAAATTTTGTCTGGCTAATTCTTTAGCGCAGGTTAATCCGGAAAGCCCCCCCCCAATAATTAAAACTGATTTATATAAAGAAAGAGATTGTAAAGATAAAGGATGAAGCAATTTTGAACGCCCTACCGCCATAGAAATTAAATCTTTAGCTTTTAGGGTTCCTTCGACTGGAAAATCGCGGTGCACCCAAGAACATTGGTCGCGGATATTAGCCATTTCAAATAAATAAGGATTTAATCCGGCTTCTTTTAAAGTTTCTTGAAATAATGGCTCATGGGTTCTGGGAGTGCAGGAAGCTACCACCACCCGGTTTAATTTATGTTCCTCAATTTTCTTTTTTATAATTTGCAAAGTATCCTGAGAGCAGGTATATAAATTATCTTCAGTATAAACTACATTTTTTAAAGTTTTGGCATAATCTACCAAAGACGGGACATTTAAAATTCCTCCAATATTTTTTCCGCAATTACAAACAAAGACTCCTACCCGAATTTCCTCTTCTTCTATATTTCGTTCAGGAGGGTATTCTTTTTCTTTAATTTTTGCGCCCCGCACATCGGCTAAATCTCCCATTACTCTAGTTGCCGCGCCGCTGCCTTGGATAACTGTTTCGGGAATATCTTTAGGTTCCAAAAAAGTTCCCGCGGCATAAATCCCTTCAAGATTTGTATCAAGCGGTAAAAATTTGGTAGAATCGCAAAAATTATCCTGATTTAATTTTAAATTTAATTTTTCTTTTAATTTATTTGCGCTTTTAGGGGGACAAAGACCGCAAGATAAAACTACCAAATCAAATTCTTCCTGTTTAATTTCTCCCCGATCTAAAACATATTGGAAATATAAATTTCCATTTAATGGATTTTCTTTAATCGAAGAAGGCCGGGAGCGAATATAATTTACTCCTAATTCTTTTGCTCTTTCATAATAATTATCAAACCCTTTGCTAAAAGCCCGCATATCAATAAAGAAAATTTTGCATTCCAGATTTTTTTCATGTTCTTTGGAAATTATGGCTTGTTTGGTGGCATACATACAGCAAACTGAGGAACAATAATCCCGCTCTTCATCCCGGGAGCCCACACATTGAATAAAAGCAATTTTTCGAGGCGGTTTTAAGTCAGATGGTCTTAAAATTTTACCGGAATACGGACCGCTGGCGCTTAAAACTCTTTCAAATTGCAAAGAAGATAAAACATTCGGGAACCTACCATAACCGTACTCGCTTTTTGTGGATGGATCAAATAATTCAAAGCCCGGAGCTAAAATAATTGCTCCTACATTTAAATCAATAAATTCTTCCTTAAAATTGTCATGCTGGATGGCTTTGGATTCGCAAACTTTAACGCATTCCAAACATTCCGAACAAACAGCGCAAGCCAAACAGCGTTTGGCTTCAAGAATGGCTTGTTCTTTGGTAAATCCAGTTTCCACTTCGGAAAAATCAGATCTTTTATTTAGATCTAAGGCAGGCATTTTAACGCGGGGGACCCATGAAATTTCTTTAGAAAATAATTTTTCTTCTATTTCTTCCCGAGTGGATTTTACGACTTCTTTTTTAGGCAGATTTACTTTTTCTTTCTTCTGCAGATAATTATCAATTGCTTCTGCGGCGCGATGGCCCCAATCTACGGCATTTACAATAAAAGCCGTTCCTGTAACTACATCTCCTCCTGCAAATACACCGGGAATATTGGCAGATAAATTTTCATCTACTAATATTAAATTTCTTTTAATTTGAATTTCTTTGAGCAAAAAACTTAAATCCGGACTTTGACCAATCGCCATAATCACCGTGTCAGCCGGAATTATAAAATTAGAATCAGGAATTTCTTCTAATTTTAAACCGCCTTCTTTATCAAATTCCATAAAAGAAAGTTTTAGACATTCTACTCCAATAACTTTCCCTTCTTTTTCTAGAATTTTTTTAAAACTAACTGAAGGATAAAGTTCAATTCCTTCTAAAATTGCTTCTTCTTGCTCCCAGATATGGGCAGGCATTTTTTCTTTAGATTCTAAGAAAGCCATTCTCACAGATTTTGCGCCCAATCTTTTAGCGCATCTTGCTGTATCAATAGCTACATTCCCGCCGCCTAAAACTAAAACTTTTTCTCCTAATTTTATTTCCTCTTCTTGAGCAGCTTTTTTTAAAAAATCAAGATTTAGCAAAACATCTTTATTATCCGCTCCCGGGATAGGCAATTTTTTGCCTTGATGCGCGCCAGAAGCAATAAATATGGCTTGATAATTTTTTTGCAAATCTTCAAAACTTAAATTTGCGCCAATTTTGGTATTAGTTTTTACTTCAATACCCAAAGCTAAAATTTCTTCAATATCTATGCTTAAAAATTCATAAGGCAGACGGAATTTAGGAACGCCATAGCGCATCATCCCGCCTAATTGGGGCAGAGCTTCAAAAATTGTGACCTCATATCCCAGCATAGCTAAATCCTGGGCGCAGGTTAAGCCGGCTGGTCCTCCTCCAATAACAGCAATTTTTTCTTTTTTATCCTTTTTAATTTCTAGATTTTTAATCGGCAATTTATTTTGATAAGCATAATCAAAAACAAAACGTTTAAGGTGCATAATATCTACCGCGCCTTCCGCTAAAGCGCGGTTACATTCTTCTTCGCAGATGTGGTTACAGACTCTTCCGCAGGCTGAAGGAAAAGGCATTCTTCTGCGAATAACCTCTAAGGCTTCTTCAAATTTTCCTTTGGAAATTAAAGCTGTATAGCCTTGAACGCTGATATTTACCGGACAATTGGATTTACAGGGAGCGATGCCCTTTTTTTCTATAGTAAATTTATTAGGAACAGCTTGGGGATAAAGCCGGTATATAGCCTTTCTTTTAGATAAACTTAAATCAAATTCATTAAATCTTTCAATTGGGCAGACTTCCGCGCATAAACCACAGCCGGTGCATTTTTCCGAATCAATAAAACCAGCTTTTTTACGAATGCTGACTTGAAAATTTCCCGCTTTACCGCTTACTTTTTCTAATTCCGCATAAGGAATGATTTTTATATTTAAATGATTTGCTACTCCTACCAGTCTTGGGGAAATTGTGCACATCGCGCAGTCATTGGTGGGAAAAGTTTTATCTAATTGCGCCATTACCCCGCCGATACAGGGTTTTTCTTCTAATAAATAAACAAAAAAACCGCTTTCAGCTAAATCTAAAGCCGCCTGCATTCCCCCAATGCCGCCGCCTGCCACTAAAACCGCTCCTATTTTTTCTTCACTCATAATTATTAATTTTGTATTTTGTAATTATTTAACCACAGAGGACACAGAGAATTATTATTTTTCCGCCTATGGCGGAATCTTATAAAATACTCTGCGGTCTCTTTCCAAAATTATTTTTCCGCTTTAATAAACTAATGACTAGTTTCTAAATATTTTTAGAGAACACAGAGTTTTTTTATTCTCATCCTGCATAGCGGGATGAGAGAAATTAATCCTCTGTGACCTCTGTGGTTTATTTTTAAAATTTTTAATTTAATTTCGGTCTGGGAAGCAAGCCGGATTCTTCAACGATTTTTCCCACCATGCTTTCCCATTCAATAGCCATAATATGCACGCCTTTTATTCCTTCGATTTTCTTAAGTTCTTTTATAGTTTCCAGACAAATTTTTATCCCTTCTTCTTTGGGATCGGCGGCATTTTTCAATCTTTCAATTACTTCGTCGGGCATCCCCACTCCGGCTACTTCATTTTTCATATATATTGCGGCTTTAGCTGATTTTAAAGGCACTACACCGGCTAAAATATGCACTTTCTTATCTAAGCCTTTTTCCCTTGCCATTTCCATAAACCGCTTAAAACGCTATAAATTAAAAATAGCCTGGGTTTGAATAAAAGAAGCCCCAGCTTTAATTTTTTTAGCCAATCTAACTACTCTAAATTCAAAAGGATCGGCAAAGGGATTACAAGCCGCCCCGATAAATAAATTCGGAGCAACTTTAATATCGTCCCCGCAAATAAATTTTTTTTCATCGCGCATATTTTTAAGAGCCTGAATTAATTGAATGGAATCTAAATCATAAACATTTTTACTTTGCGGATGATTGCCAAATTTTTGATGATCTCCGCTTAAACAAAGCACATTTTTTATTCCTAAAGCTGAAGCTCCTAAAATGTCGCTTTGCAGGGCAATACGGTTGCGGTCGCGGCAAACCATCTGCAAAACCGGCTCTAATCCTAATTGAACTAAAATTACGCAGGCGGCAACCGAGGACATTCTTACAATTGAAGTTTGATTGTCGGTTAGATTAACCGCGTCAACATAATCCTTTAATAAATGAGCTTTTTTTTTAATTACTTCGAT
>JACPDS010000035.1 GCA_016183885.1 Armatimonadota bacterium | reverse complement strand
GAGCGGATATTATTGCGGTAATTCGCTCTACGGGGCAAAGTTTATTGGATTATGTCCCGGTGGGGATTACAACTTCAGGATTTGGGGGAACTTATGCAACTAGAGAAAATTTTGCCTTGATGAGAAAAGCTTTAGATGAAATTATACCGCAATTGGGGAGATATATTTATCTGGTAAATTATAGTTCCGGTTTATGTATGCCGGAAATTGCCGCTCTAGCCTCTTTAGAACGTTTAGATATTTTGCTTAATGATGCTATGTATGGGATATTATTTCGCGATATTAATATGCAAAGAACTTTTATCGACCAATATTTTTCCCGCTTGATTATCGCTTATTCCGGGATAATTATTAATACCGGTGAAGATAATTATTTAACTACCGCCGATGCTTATGAAGAAGCGCATACTGTTTTAGCTTCTCAATTTATTAATGAGCGGTTTGCTTTAAAGGCGGGATTAAAAAAAGAACAAATTGGCTTAGGCCATGCTTTTGAAATTGATCCGGAAAAAGAAGACGGATTTTTATTTGAAATTGCCCAGGCTCAAATGATTCGAGAAATTTTCCCCCATTCCCCGATTAAATATATGCCTCCCACAAAACATATTGATGGGAATATTTTTAAGGCTTATTTAATGAACGGGATGTTTAACTTAGCTTCTATTTTAACCAATCAAAGCATTCATTTATTGGGAATGCTTACCGAGGCTATTCATACGCCGTTTATATCCGATCGTTATTTGGCTATTGAAAATGCTCGATACATTATGAAAAATGCAAAACACTTAAGCGAAGAAATAAATTTTTTAAAAAATGGCAGAGTTCAAAAAAGGGCCCGGGAAGTATTGTTAAAAGCTTTAAAATTACTTAAAGAAATTAAAGGCTTAGGTTTAATGGCAGCCATAAAACATAAAAAATTTGCTCAAATTAGCAGGGCAAAGGATTCAGGGAAAGGAAAAGAAGGAGTAATTTTAAAAGAAAAAGATTATTTTAATCCCGTCTTAGATTTAATTAAAAAGGAGCTTAACTTAAAATAATGGCTGACAAATTAAAAGCGGTTTTAACGAAAGTTAAGCCTTACGGAGATTCGCTAAATGATGGGAAAGTTCAAATTTCATTTGCTTTGCCTATAAAAAATTCTTCTATGGCTATAGAAGCCGCTAAAGAATTTGTTCTTAAAATAGGGTTTAAGCAGGTTCAAGTAGTTTTTACGAAAAATATGGGAGAAGATTTTACTTTTTTTATTCTTTACGCGGTTTCTCCTATTAGCATAGATCTTAGCAAAATAACTATTCCTCAAGCGGAAATTGAAGCTTTAAGTTTTGACGAAATCAATGATTTTATTCACAAGAAAATTAAAAGAAAAATTGTTGTGGCAGGCGCTTGCACCGGAAGCGATGCCCATACTGTTGGAATTGACGCTATTTTAAATATGAAAGGTTATAAAGGCGAGCCGGGACTTGAGCGTTATTCTCAAATGAAAGTTTATAATTTAGGCGCTCAGCTGGAAAATGAAATTTTAGTTTATCAGGCTAAAAAGTTAAAAGCCGATGCTATATTAGTTTCTCAAGTGGTTACCCAAAAAGATGCGCATTTAACTAATTTAACCCATTTAATAGATTTTTTAGATTTAGAAGGATTAAGAGATAAATTTATTTTAATTTTAGGCGGTCCAAGAATTTCATCGGCTTTAGCTAAAGAATTAGGTTTTGATGCCGGTTTTGGAGCGAACACTTATCCAAATGAAGTAGCCGCTTTTATTATAAAAGAATTATATCGAAGATTAAAAGAGAGATGTGAATAGTTAAATTATTTAAAGGATGAGGCCAAAAAATTCTAAATTCTAATATCTAAATTTAACTTAAAGAATTCAGGAGCCAGAATCCAGAAGACAGAATAATTAGAAAAAAATGAGGGGGAGGGAAAAATGCGCGATCCAAGATTCACTAAGCTTGCCAAAGTATTAGTAAATTATTCTTTAGAAATTAAGAAAAACCAGTTAGTCTTAATTAATGCCGATTATATTGCCGAACCTTTAATTAAAGAAATTTATCTTGAAGTTTTAAAAGCCGGAGCTCATCCTCAAACAAGGATAAATATCCCTGATTTACTGGAAATTTTTTATAAAAATGCCGCTGATTATCAATTAAGCTACCTTTCCCCGATTAGAAAATATGAAATAGAGAAAATAGACGCTTATATTGGCCTATGGGGAGATTCTAATACTAAAGCCTTAAGCAATGTTAATCCTGAAACTCAAGCTAAAGCTAGAAAAGCTATGCGCCCAATTATTGATTTAATGAATAAACGGGAATTAAAAGGGGAGCTTAAATGGGTGGGAACTTGTTTTCCTACTTTAGCTTATGCTCAAGATGCTGAAATGTCGCAAGAAGAATTTGAAGATTTTGTATTTGGGGCTTGCAAATTAAATTTTTCCGACCCGGCTAAAGAATGGAAAAAATTAAGTAATTTTCAAAATAAAATCATTAATTTTTTAAAAGATAAAAAAGAAATTCACCTGAAGGGAGAAGAAACTGATTTAACCTTAAAAGTTACGGGAAGGAAATGGATTAATTGCGATGGGCATTTAAATTTTCCCGATGGAGAAGTTTTTACTTCGCCGCTTGAAGATTCAGTAGAGGGAAAAATTAAATTTTCTTTCCCCGCCTGCGCAGGGGGACGGGAAGTAGAAGAAGTAAGACTGGAATTTAAAAAGGGCAAAGTTATAAAGGCTTCGGCTAAAAAAAATGAAGAATTCTTAAATAAAATGCTGGAAATGGATCAGGGAGCTAAATATGTGGGGGAATTTGCCATTGGCACTAATTATGATATAAAAAAATTTACTAAAAATATTTTATTTGATGAAAAAATTGGAGGAACAGCGCATTTAGCCTTAGGTTTTTCTATTCCACAATCAGGCGGGAAAAATAAATCCGTTCTGCACTGGGATATGATTTGCGATTTAAGGAAATTTGGGGAAATTTACGCCGATAATAAGATGTTCTTTAAAAATGGCAAAATTTTAATTTAATGGATTCTTTTAAAGTTTTATTAATCAATGCTCCTTATAGTTCTATTTACGGTCCTTTAAAAATAGCTTTAGGAAGATATTTTCCTTTAGGGTTAGGTTATATTGCTTCGGTTTTAAGAAATAAAGGTTATCTTGTAAAATTACTTGACCCGGAAGCCCAGAATTTAAACGATTTTACTTTAAACGAAGAAATTAAAAAGTTTAAACCCGATTTGGTGGGTATAAGCTGCGCTACTCCAAATTTTTTCCAGGCTCAAAAAATCGCTAAAATTGTTAAAGAAAATTTTACTTCTCCGGTAGTTTTAGGGGGAGTGCATGCTTCGGCTATTCCTGAATATATTTTAAAAAATTCTCCCGAAATTGATTTTATTGTTAAAGGAGAGGGAGAAGAAACTCTTTTAGAATTAATTAATGAATTGAAGGAAAAAAGAAATTTTTCTAAAGTGTTAGGTTTAGTTTTCAAAGAAAATAATCAAATAAAAGTTAATCCCTCTCGAACTTTTATTCAAAATTTAGATTCTTTGCCTTATCCGGCTCGTGATTTAGTGCCTTTTTCTTTATATCGCCCCCATAGTCATAATTTTAGAAAAACTCCCTGCGTTACCATGATTACCAGCCGGGGTTGTCCTTCCAGATGTACTTTTTGCGCTTCTTATCTTACTACCGGTAAAGTTTTTCGAGCTCATAGTTCTGAATATGTAATTTCTGAAATAGAATTTTTAGTAAAAAATTATGGGATAAAGCAAGTGATTTTTCAAGACGATACTTTTACTTTAAAAAAAGAACGAGTGGCGGAAATATGCGAATCCTTAATTAAGAAAAATTTTAAAATACTCTGGTTTTGTTTTGCCAGAATAAATACTGTGGATAAAGAACTTTTAATTTTAATGAAAAAAGCCGGCTGCTTTTCGATTGGTTATGGAATTGAATCCGGAGACGAAATTATTTTAAAAAAAATGAAAAAAGGATTAAATTTATCCGAAGCTGAAAAAATTTTAAAACTCAGCAATAAATTAGGATTTAAAACCCAAGCTTTTTTTATTTTAGGTTATATTGAGGAAGATTTTTCTCAAATAAAAAAAACCATTAATCTGGCTAAAAAGTTAAATCCTACCTTAGCTTTTTTTAATTTTTTAGTTCCCTACCCGGGAACAGAAGTTTTCGATCAATTTTATAAAATAGAAGAAATTGAAAATTGGGGAGATTTCGTGGCAATTGGGCAGCATCCTGTTTCAAAAATTTCTAAACTATCTAAAGATGAATTACAAAAAGCTATTAAGCTGGCTAATCGTGAATTCTATCTTAGACCCTCGCAAATATTTCATATTCTTAAACAAATTAAATCATGGCATGAGTTTAAAGAATATTTTAAAGGCGCTTTAGGGCTTTTTAGGCAAATGAGATTTTAGACGTGCAAAGTAAAATCTTATTAATCGTTCCGGCTTATAATGAAGAAGCAAGCATTAAAAATACTTTAATGGATTTACAGAATAATTTCCCCCAGGGGGAGATTTTAGTGGTAAATGACGGTTCTACAGATAAAACTTTAGAATTAGCTAAAAAATTTAAAGTAAATTATTTGGATTTACCATTTAATTTGGGAATCGGGACAGCCGTGCAAAGCGGCTTTAAATATGCCGGGGGAGGCAATTATGATTTTGTTGTGCAGTTTGATGCCGATGGCCAGCATTTAGCCGAAGAAATTAAAAAATTACTTTTGCCTTTATTTCAGGGTGAAGTGGATGTAGCAGTTGGTTCAAGATTTTTAAATAAAAATTTTTATCGTCCTTCTTTTTTTAGATTTTTAGGGATTAGATTGTTTGCTTTAATCATTTCGTTAATTTTAAAACAAAAATTTACCGATTCTACTTCAGGTTTTAGAGCCTATAATAAACAGGCTTTTAATTTTTTAGCTCAGAATTATTCCTATGATTATCCCGAGCCGGATGCCTTAATTCTTTTAAAATTAAATGGTTTTAAAATTAAAGAAGTACCGGTTTTAATGAAAGAAAGAAGCGGAGGAAAATCTTCGATAACTTTTTTTAAAGCCGTTTATTATACTTTAAAAACCTTAATAACTATTTTTATGGATGCCATTAAAGTAAAGTAAGGGGGGGATTTTTGCTTAATACCAAGTTGCAATCATACTGATATAAAATAGTGTAATTGATGATTATTAATATGGTTGTCGCCAAATGATGATAATCTATCATTCAAGCTGTTCCAAAAGAGATATTTTACAATGATTTGTAGGGGTTCAATTTATTGAACCCGCTTAAGTGCCAGCATCAAGGTTAATAGAGCGGGTTTGATAAATCAAACCCCTACAGGGATTTGGAGACAACCTTATTAATAATCATCAATTGCAACTTGGTATAAGAGTGGGGATTATGCGCGAAAAACTTTATTTATTTTCCATAATTTTTAGTTTGATTTTAATTTTTGGAATAATTGAATTAATTAGGAGAAAAAAACTTTTAGAAAAATATTCCCTGGGATGGTTATTTTTTGCCCTTTTTATTTTTTTACTTTCTATTTTTAGAAATATTTTAGAAAGTTTGGCAAAATTTATTGGAATTTATTACCCCCCTTCAGCTTTATTTTTTATTGGATTTATTTTGTTAATTATTATTCTCTTGCATTTTTCTACGGTAATTAGCGAGCTTTATCGCCAAAATATTATTTTAACTCAAGAGTTTGTCTTATTAAAAGAGAAATTTGAACGTTATTTCAGGGAAGATGAGAGATAGTTTTAGAAATTTTATATTTTTCTTTTTAATTTTTATTTTAAGTTATTTGAATTATCAGAATTCTTTTTCTGTTCCCTTTCAATTTGACGATATTATGATTACGGAAAATAAACAAATAAGGAATTTTAAAAACACTTACAAATTTTTTCTTAATCCGGCTTATAATCATTCTCACGATCCTGTGCTGGAAAAAGATGTGGATGTTTTTATGTACCGGCCTCTCTTAATGACCACTTTTGCCTTAAATTATCTCTGGGGGAAATTAAATCCCCAGGGATACCATTTAGTAAATCTTATTTTGCATGCTTTAAATGGTTTTTTGGTTTATTTAATTTTAAGAATTTTGGCGCATAAAAGAGCGGGGAAGATGCTGTCCGGCGATATTTTAGCCCTTCTAATAGCTTTATTATTTATTTCTCATCCCATTCAAACCGAATCAGTAACTTATATTGTAAGCCGCTCGACTTTATTATATAGTTTTTTTTATCTGCTGGCTTTTTATTATTTTTTAAAATTTAGCAAAACAGATGGAATTTCTAATTATATTTTTTCCAATCTTTTTTTTATTTTCAGCCTGCCCTCTAAAGAAGCCGCGATTACTTTTCCCTTAATAATTTTAGCTTATCAATTTTTTTATGATAAAAAAGTTGAAATCAAAAAAATCCTTCCTTATTTTATAATTGCTTTTATCTTTATTGGTTTTCAATATTTATGGCAAAGTCAGGGTTTGGTTTTCAAAAGAGATTTCTCCCAAGTTTTAACTTACTGGACTATTCAGTCTTGCGTCTTTATATATTATATTAAATTATTAATCTGGCCTATAAATTTAAATTTAGATTACGACTTTCCGGTTTATCATTCTTTTTTAGAGATTTATCCTTTATTAAGCGGTATATTTTTATTATTTTTAATAATTTTGGCTTTTAAAATTAAAAATAAATTTCCCTTATTTAGTTTTTTTATTTTATGGTTTTTTATTACTCAAGCTGCCGAAGCCGTTATTCCTTTGTTAGATGTAATTTTTGAACATCGTTTATATTTGCCGGTTTTAAGTTTTTTAGTCTTTTTTTCTTTGTTTTTAGAATCCGTAATAAATTATTTACATCTTAAATTCAATTTAAAAACTTTTTTCAGCCAAACAGCTTTAATATTATTATTTCTAGCTTTAGGAATTTTTTATACTAATTTAACTATTTCCCGCAATTTAGTTTGGAGTTCAGAACTTAGTTTGTGGAAGGACTGCGCCTTAAAATCTCCCAATAAATCCCGGACGCATCTTGGACTGGCAGCCGCTTATTATAATGCCGGGCACATAAATAAATCTATTTTAGAATATCAAAAGGCTTTGCGCCTTTCTCCCGATTCGATCTTAATCTATAGAGATTTAAGCTCCCTTTATATACGAGAGAAAAAATATAAAGAAGTTTTGGCGATTATTCAAAAAGGTTTAAAAATAAAAGAAGATTTTTTATTATATAATAATCTTGGTATAATTTTAATGAAGCAAAATAAAGACTCTCAAGCTGTCTTAACTTTTCAAAAATCGATAAAGCTTGCCGATAATTTTTTTGCCCATAATAATTTAGGGAAAATTTATATGAAATTAAATAATTTTTCTGCTTCAGAGAAAGAACTTCAAGAATCTTTAAATTTAAATCCCGGTCAATTAGGAGTTTATTTTAATTTAGGATTATTATATTTTAATCATTTTAAAAATTATCCCGAGGCTATAAAGTATTTTCAAGAAACTTATTTAAGGCTGCAGGATAATTCTAAAAATCTTTATGAAATCGATCTCTTAAAGGTTTATTATTATTTATCTCAAACTTATAATAAACTTAATAATCTAGAAGAAGCAAGATTTTGGAAAAATAAATACTTAGAACTAAAAGGGAAAAAATCTTCTTTGCTTAAATAAAAATTAATTATGGATTTTCAGGAAGAATCTATAAAGGCTATTGTTAAACAAGTAATCGAAAAGATTGCTTTAAAAGAAAATTTAGAAGATATTCCAGTTTCTTTTTCTAACCGGCATATTCATTTAAATTATAAGGATTTAGAATTATTATTTGGCGCAAATTATAATTTAACCAAACAAAAAGATTTAAGTCAGCCCGGTCAATATGCGGCAGAAGAAACAATCTCTTTAGTTGGACCAAAGGGAATAATTCCTAAAGTGCGGATTTTAGGACCGCCGCGAAATTTTACTCAAGTAGAAATATCAATTACAGATAGTTATATTTTAGGGATAAATCCAGTCATTCGGGATTCAGGAAATCTTAAAGAAACTCCGGGGATAGCGATAGTTGGCCCAAAAGGCGTTTTAAGTTTAAAAGAAGGAGTAATTGTAGCTAAACGCCATATTCATATGAAAGAAGAAGAAGCTAAAATTCGAAATTTAAAAGATAAAGATTCAGCGCAAGTCAAAATAAAGGGGGAACGGGCTTTAATTTTTGAAGATGTATTAATTCGAGTATCTCCGGATTTTCGTTTAGAAATGCATTTAGATTTAGACGAAGCTAATGCCGCTGGAATTAAAAGAGGAGAAAAGGCAAGCATCGTTAAATATATATAAGAATAAATTTTATATTATTCTAAGAAGCGTTAAACATTAAGAATTAAGTTTTTTTAACATTTATCGCTAAAAAACGCTTAACGCTGTCTATTAGAGAGAAAGAGGAGGAAAATATATGATTACTACCTATGAAGCCTTGGGAATGATTGAAACCAGAGGTCTAGTAGCTATGATTGAAGCATCGGATGCTATGGTAAAATCCGCCAATGTTAAATTAATTGGTTATGAAAAAATTGGAGCAGGGTTAGTTACCGCTTTAGTTCGGGGAGATGTAGCGGCGGTAAAAGCCGCTACCGATGCCGGCGCCGCTGCCGCCAGAAAAGTAGGAGAACTGGTTTCTGTCCATGTTATTCCCAGACCGCATAAAGATTTAGATGAGGTTTTGCCAATCGCTCCTCCTAAAGTAAAATCCTAGGAAATAAAATTAATTTAATGAGTATTTGGAATTTAATTTTGGATTTTGCTTTTAGGAAGGCGCAATGGATCAAGCGGCTTTAATTGAGTTAATCACCAAACAAGTAGTAGAAAAAATTTCTAATAAAATTGAAGAACCCCCTTTAATTTTTAAAAACGATCTTAAAGAAAAAATTTTAATAATAATTACTCAAGAAGAGGGAATTAAAACTTTAATTCAAGATTTAGAAGTTTTAGATAATTTTCATTTTATCTATTTTCCCATTTTAAAAATTAAAATTGATTTTAAAAATGCTGTAGTGTTAGATAAATTGCCTCAAGAATTAGAATCTTTTTTAGAGAAATTTCAATATATTTTTATTACACATCTTACTTTAAATTGGATGTCAAAACTGGCTAATTTAATTGAAGACGAATTGATTTCAAAAATCGTTTTAAGTAGTTTTTTCAAACCCCAAAATAAAAAAAAGAAAATAATTACTAAAGATGATTTAATTTTAGCTTATCAAAAAGGGGAGAGAATTTTGGAAATTTTTGAAGATACAATTATTACTCCCCTAGCTTATGAAGAAGCTAAAAAATATGGAATTGAGGTAAGAAAAATATGATTGCTGGGAAAATTTTAGGGACCGTAGTTTGCACCCAAAAAGAAGAAAAATTAATAGGATTTAAATTTCAAATTCTTCAACCATTAGATTTAAATACTTTAAAGCCGGAAGGGAAACCGATTATATCCTTAGACACTGTAGGAGCGGGAAAAGATGAGTTGGTGATTGCAGTAGCCGGAAGTTCAGCCCGCCAGACAGCTAAAACTACAGATAAACCTACAGATTCTACTATTGTGGGGATTATTGATACTATTGAATTAAAAGACAAAATAGTTTATCAAAAATATCCTCATTAAATAGTATTTAGCAATTAGGATTTGGCAGGGGGGAATTATGT
>JACPDS010000233.1 GCA_016183885.1 Armatimonadota bacterium | reverse complement strand
AGGCGGAAAAACTGTAATTGGGAAAGGATCAATTATCGGAGGAAATATTTGGCTTACCCACTCTGTTTCCCCGCATAGTAAAATTATCTTAGAAGAACAAAAACAAAAAATCACATCGCTGGAGGGCAGAGAAAAAGTTTTTAATTTTTAACCCCTAATTTAAAGCCATTTTTTTAAAGATTTGGTTTTTAAGGTTTCGTTAATTTTCTTAATTTCTTGGGAACGATTTAAAGGAATTACCAGGAGAATATCGGGAGTATCAATAATTAAAGTATTATTTAAGCCCAAACCAGCCATTAATTTTTTAGATGGAATTTTAACAAAATTATTGCAAGAATCAATTAATAATGCGTCCCCCTTAACCAAATTGCCCGCAGAATCTTTCTTGTTTGCGCGCAAATGATATAACGCCTCCCAGCTTCCCAGATCGCTCCAGGAGAAATTTCCCGTTAAGACATAAATGGGCTGAGTTGTTTTTTCTATAATTCCATAGTCTAAAGAGATAGCGGGCATTAATTGATAAAATTGTTTAATCTTTTTTGGATTAAAATTAACTTTTTTTATCTCGATTAAGTTTTTATAAATTTCCGGCAAATGCAGTTTTATTTCATCCAAAAGCATTTGAGGCTTTAAAATAAATATTCCGCTATTCCAAAGATAATTCCCGGATTGAATGAAATGTCCGGCTTCTTTTAAATTTGGTTTTTCGATAAATTTTTTTACTTTAAAAATTTTATAATTTTTATTTGCGCTTATTGGTTTATCTTTTTTAATATAACCATAGCCGGTTTCCGGATGAGTGGGATTAATTCCAATTGCGGCAATTCCGCCATTTTTTATCGCATCAAAAGCATTTTTAAGCGCGCTTAAAAAATTTTTATTATTAGCGATAAAATGATCCGCCGGCAGAGCCATAAAGGGCACATCGCCGGATCTATCTAAAATATATAAAGCCGCCAGCCCTAAACAGGGCGCGGTATTTCTCCCGAAAGGTTCAGCCAAAATTTTAACGCGTTTATTTTTAAAAATTTTACGAGTTAATTTTAGATGGGCTTGATTAATTACCAATAAAATATTTTCTTCTTTAATTAAAGGTTTAATTCTTAAGAAAGTTTCTTCAATTAAAGTATGTTTCCCAAAAATTTTTAAAAATTGTTTGGGCAAATTTTTGCGGCTGAGAGGCCAAAAGCGAGTTCCTTCGCCCCCGGCCATAATTACGGCATACATTATTTGCTTCTCCATTATTAAACAGAATTTATAGGGCGCTTTATCGCTAAAATTTTTGCTTCTTTTGGCTTCAAGGTTAATTTAAGCTTGTTTTGATTTACGGTATAAGTTTGATCGCTCATAAGATCTTTTAAAATAGTTTTATCTTTTATTAAATTCGACCCTTTAACGGGAATATCTTTATTTTGTTCTTCTTCAGAATTATTAAAGACGGCAATAACTTCTTCTTCGGGATGCATTCTCAAGAAAGCATAGGTATTGCGGTCAACATAAAGTTCTTTTTGAATGCCTCGCCGCAAAGCGATGTGTTCTTTTCTAATCCGAGCTAATTTTTTAAAATGTTCTTTTATTTCTAAATCTTCATAAGACCAATCCATATCTTTACGGAAAGCATTATCTTTATTCCAATCCCCCCCGGTCATTCCTACTTCTGTGCCGTAGTAAAAAGCTGGAAATCCACGCATAGTAAAAATGAAAGAAAGGATTATCAATAAAATTTACCATTAAATTAGAATTATCGTAAGCCGAATCTTGAGAGAAAAAAAGTTTTAATTCGTACATGTTTCCAGAATTAAGAGTAAGCACTTTTCTTATAGCATCGCAAGGATTATTTCCAAAAAAATCTTTAGCTTCTTTTAAGCGCTTAATAAATCCCTTTTTCTTATTATAAGCAAAAACATCCCGCATTGCCCATGCCATCGGCACATCAAACATAGAGTCCAAGCCGTCTTTCTGATAGCTTCCCACCCAATTAGGAAAAGGATTAAAGGCTTCTCCCAAGATTAAAAAATTTGGGCTGGCAAAATCTCTTATTTCTTGAGTGAATTTTTTCCAAAACCAATGCGGAATATTTTGAGCGGCATCCAATCTTACGCCGTCGCAATTACTTTCTTTAATCCAATCTTTAGCCATATTTAATAAATATTGATAAACTTTTGGATTTTCCTGGGCTAAATCCGGCAATCCGGCAAAAGAATAATTCTCCATTTGATAAGGTATGGGAAGCCACATATCTCCCTTATGATGAAACCAATCATAATAGTTTTGATCTTTTGTCCAAGGATGAGTATAGCCGGTATGATTAAGCACTAAATCCATTACTATTTTTAAACCTTTAGCATGAGCTTTTTCAACTAATTCTTTAAGTTTAGTTAAGGTTCCGAAATGGGGTTCGCTCTTCATAAAATCATATGGCCAATAAGCATGATATCCCTTTGGCTCATTCATAATTACCGGAGAAATCCAAATACAAGTTGCTCCTAAATCTTTAATATAATCAAGCTTGTCAATAATTCCCTGCCAGTCTCCGCCGTGAAAGGCTCTTGGCTCTTGTAAATTAGTATCAGCTCCATCATTAGATTTATCTCCATTAGAGAAGCGGTCGGTAAAAGCAAAATAAATAACTTCATCTTCCCAGAAATGCGGCAGGCTATCAAGCCCGGCATGATAATCCGTAGAAATGCTTTGAGGCAGGCTTGTTGTTTGACCGCGAAGCGCCGATGGGAGCGAATCGATTATTTTATTTTGTTTATCTTTAACGCTAAAAACTTGTAAATTTAAAGCTTGCCTATCCTTCCAGCCGATTTTTCTTAAGATTTCTTTATCTAAAAAAAATTCAACATATTTTCCTGCATAATTAAATTTAAGGTTTTTCAGGGCGCCTTGACAGGCATTATTTGAGGAATCTTTAATTGCGGAATTTTTTGAATCATAAATACATAAAGATAATTGCCAGGGGAATTTTGTTTCACCGGCAATATTATCCGGAAGAGAAAAATTGCCTTCTTTTTGATTATCAAGATTAATCAATAAATAAAGGTCCAAATTTTTTTCCGCCCCAAACTTTAAATTGGCTAAATTTATTTTAAAATAATAATCTTCGCCTTGCTTCCCTTCGCCGGAATAAAGCTCAATTAAATCCCTTGAACTATCATATCCATCATAAAGGCGCAGATTATCCCTAAAAGATCCGGCCGCTCTTAGATTATTAATAAGCATGTTAATAGATTATCCTAAAGAGATTTGCTTAAGCAAGTTATATTTGTTAAAAAATTATTAAATTTTAGATAAAAAAAATTTATTTGACACTTTTTTAAAATTAACTATACTAAATTTATTATTATATTTTAATATTTGGAAGGTTTTCAGCTTTAAAACATAGAAAATAAGAGCTTGCTGTCGGGGCGTAGCGCAGCTTGGTAGCGCATCTGGTTTGGGACCAGGGGGTCGGAGGTTCAAATCCTCTCGCCCCGACCAGTCAAGATATTGCGAAGGAGGTGATTAAAGCATTTTAAGGCACAAAATTAACATTACATCTTATTTTAATTTTTAGTTTT
>JACPDS010000234.1 GCA_016183885.1 Armatimonadota bacterium | reverse complement strand
GGCAAAACTTCTTCGCGATGCAGATTAGTTAAGGGCACTTCAGCGGTAGGAATAAACCAAAGATCCGATTCGCTGTCAAAATATAAATTTTCTTCGAATTTAGGAAGCTGACCTGTTCCAAATAAACATTCTTTTTTCACCATAGCCGGCGGATAAATTTCTAAATAATTATGTTCCTTAATATGCAAATCCAGCATCCATGAAATTAAAGCCCGCTGTAAAGCCGCTCCCATTCCTCTTAAAACATAAAATCTAGTTCCGGAAATTTTAACTCCTTTTTCAAAATCAATAATCCTTAAATTTTCTCCTAATTCCCAGTGAGATAAAGGAGTAAAATCAAATTTTTTCTTTTCTCCATGCTCTTTAACGATTACATTTTCAGTTTCATCTTTTCCAATCGGCGTGGAAGGATGAGGCAGATTAGGCACAAGTAAAAGCAAAGAATTTAATTTCTCTTCAATTTCTTTTAAGGCTTTATCCAAATCTTTTATTTTTTGATTAATACCCTGCATTTGAGATATTAATAATTGTCGTTTAATTTGATCTTTTTCCTCCCCAATTTCTTTGGAACGCAGATTTCTTAAATTTTTTAAGCTATCTGCTTCTTTTAATCTTTCGCGCCAGCCTTTATCCAAATCTAAAATTTCTAAAATCGGGGCTTCGGTATTTAACTTTTTAATTTCAGCGGTTACAAATTCAGGATTTTCTCGAATAAACTTAAGTTCTAACATAATCCACCTTTTATATTAATTTTGGTTCTTTCGTAAATAAGCTGCAATAGTTGATTGTTAAATGACTATTTCGAAGGCATTGTCGAAGCGAGCCTTAGTCCGCTTGAGAGCGTAGACACGACGGAGAAATAGTTATTTAACAATTACATTGTTCACATATCCCCTTATTTTACAAGATTATTCGGCTTTCTGCATAACTTATTTGCGAACGCCTATTAATTTTAAATTTTAATACAGCCATCCCTTTGGGATAAAGATGCTTTTAAATAAAGTCATCGCATAACGATCAGTCATTCCGGCAATATAATCGCAAACAATTCTAGCTCGATCTTCAATTTTTTTTAAATCTAAATTATCTAAAATTACATTTTTCGGCAATTTTAAAGGATATTCCATAAAATAAATAAAAAGTTTTTTTATTAAATTTACGGCTTTTTCTTCGTCTTCTTTGGCTGGGGAATTATTATAAACTTTCTTAAACATAAATTCTTTTAAAACTTCTGTAGATTTTAAAACTTCTTTACTCATACAAATTTTAGGCTGGTTAAAACTATTTTCAATTACATCTCTTACCATCGTATTAATTCTGGAAGAAGTGCTTTTGCCTAAAATTTTAAGGCAAATTTCAGGCAAGTCATTCTCTTTAATAATTTTTGCCCGCAGGGCATCATCTATATCATGGTTAATATAAGCTAAGCGATCGGAAATTTTAACAATTTGAGCTTCCAGGCTGGAAAATTTATTCTTAAAATTAAACATTTTTTCTCTGCCTTTAGTATGCCTTAAAATTCCTTCTCTTACCTCAAAAGTTAAATTTAAACCTTGACCATCTCTTTCTAAATAATCCACCACTCTTAAACTTTGCTCATGATGTTTAAAACCGGCTCCAGGCGCATAATTTTTATAAATATTATCTAAGGCTGATTCTCCGGCATGCCCAAAAGGCGAATGTCCTAAATCATGCCCTAAAGCAATGGCTTCGGTTAAATCTTCATTTAAATTTAAAGCCCGCGAAATTGTGCGGGAAATCTGAGAAACTTCTAAAGTATGGGTTAAGCGGGTCCTATAATGATCTCCTTCGGGAGAAAGAAAAACTTGGGTTTTATGTTTAAGTCGGCGGAAAGATTTAGAATAAATAATCCTATCCCAATCTCTTTGAAATTCCGTTCTAATATCGCATTTTTCTTCTTTTCTTAATCTGCCTTTAGTTTTAAAGCTTAAAGCGGCGTATTTAGACAAAAATTTAACTTCTTTTTTTTCTTGAATTATTCTTGGACAAAATTGCATATTTTAATTTGTATCCTGTATTTTACATTAGCGGGCTATCGCCAAATCCCTGTATGAGACGGATTTATCCAATCTTCTTTAGGGGCTGGAACCATATATTACTTCGCCATACTTCTTGGCTTCATTTATTAGAAGAAAGTTTTCTTTTTCCCATTCCTCATCAGAATAATAAATAAGATCAAAAGGTTTTTTAAGCATCCTTACCAATTCACTCCCAATTCCGGTTGTTAATTTCACCCTCTCAAATATGCTTTTGTTTCTAAAATCTTTAGAAACAATAATTACATCAATATCACTATCCTCTCTTAGAATCCCTTTTACAAATGAACCAATAATAAGTATTTTATAGACACTAATCCCTTTTTCCTGAAGTAACTTTCTTAAT
>JACPDS010000230.1 GCA_016183885.1 Armatimonadota bacterium | reverse complement strand
TAAAAGGATTTTATTTTTTTATTAAAGAATTAGGCTAAATTATAAATAAATACTGAAAGAAAAAATCATGTCAAAGAAATATCATTGGGCAACTTGGGGAGACTTAAACGCTTTTTTTGGCTTAATGTTGGATAATGTAACTAATTTAGTTATTTTAACGGGAATTTTAGTGGGCGTTTTTAATTATCCATTTGAGATTATTTATAAAAAAATGATTCCCAGCACGGCTTTAGGAGTATTAATCGGCGATTTAATTTATACTTATATGGCTTTTAATTTAGCTAAACAAAAGGGCAAAGAGAATGTTACCGCTATGCCTTTAGGTTTGGATACTCCGTCTACCATAGGAATGGCTTTTGCGGTTTTAGGTCCGGCTTACCTTGCCACCAAAGATCCCATTCTTACATGGAAAATCGGCATGGCTACTTTAATTTTCATGGGAATAATTAAAGTGATTATGTCTTTTGCTGGAAATACCATTCAAAAAATTGTTCCACAGGCGGGACTATTAGGTTCTTTAGCGGGAATTGGATTAGCTCTTTTAGCTTTTCTTCCTTTAATTGAAATTTTTAAAATGCCCGTTGCTGGATTAGCGGCATTAGGAATCATTTTATATTCTTTAATTGCCCGTTTAAAGCTTCCGGGAAATATTCCCGGAGCTTTCGCCTCTGTAATAATAGGCGCAATAATTTATTTTATTCTGGGGAAATTAAATTTATTAGGAGGGCACTTTAAAATTCCTCACTTTCAATTTTATTTTTCTTTACCTTATCCTACTTTAGGTTTTTTAGAAGCTATAAAGCCTGCTCTAAAATATCTGCCCTTAGCTATTCCTTTTGGACTTTTAACTATTGTTGGGGGAATTAACGTTACTGAAAGCGCTAGAGCCGCAGGGGATGATTATAATACTCGAGACATCTTATTAACTGAAGCTTTAGCCACTTTAATTGCTGGAATTTGCGGGGGAGTGGCTCAATCTACCCCTTATATTGGACATCCAGCATATAAGCATATGGGAGCAAGAGCGGCTTATACTTTAGCTACGGGTTTATTTATTGGTATCGGAGGGATCTTTGGATACATATCTTCAATTATAACTATTTTACCTGTAGCGGTTGTTGCGCCGATTTTAATTTTTGTAGGTCTGGAGATTATTACCCAAGCCTATCAGGTATGCCCTAAAAAACATTTTCCGGCAGTTTCTTTTTCTTATCTTCCTATTTTAGCTAATTTAGTCTTAATTCAATTAAACAGCCTTTTAGGCGATTTAAAAATCGGACTGGATAAACTTTCTCCGGGAATGCTGGAAACATATCAAACAATCAATGCTTTAGGACATGGATTTATTTTAACCAGTATGCTTTGGGGGGCGGTTTTAGCTTTAATTATTAACAAGGAATTTATAAAATCGGCCTTTTATTTAATAACTTGCGCTGTTTTTACCTTGTTTGGAATAATTCATTCAATAAAACCTAATGGAGATGTTTATTTCCCCTGGCATTTAAATTCAGATTTGCACTATAATTTTGCTTTAGCTTATATTGTCTTTGCCTTATTTTTAATTATTATGTCTTTTACTAAAAAAGAAATTTTACCCGAAGAATAAAAAATACTTTATGAAAAAAATATCGCTTTTTTTAATTTTATTTTTTATAATTTCATTTTTGCCTGTTTTCAGCATATCTTTAGAAGAAGAAATCCAAATTGGAAAAAACGCTTCTTTAGAATTAGAGAAAAAATATAAAGTTTTAACCGACAAAAAATATCAAGAAAGAATCAATTGGATTGGCAGTCTTTTATATCGCGTTGCTCCCCGCAAAGAACTGCCTTATACTTTCAAAGTAATTGAAAGCGATGTCTATAACGCTTTATCTTTTCCGGGGGGTTTTATTTATGCTACTTCTAAATTAATGGATGTATCCTCTGATGGAGAAGCGGCTTTTGTTTTAGGGCATGAAATGGCTCATGCCGCTCACAGCCATCAAATAAAACAAGCCGAAAAAGAAATGGGAACGAATTTAGGATTAATCATTTTAGCTTTAATTCTAAATAAAGGCTCAATTAATCGGGGCACAAGCAATATAATCGGTTTAACTAATACTATAATTAATAGTTCTTATTCTCGAGCGGATGAAAAACAAGCTGATTTAGATAGTTTGTCATATATGCTGGGCGCGGGAATCGATCCCCGTTACGCATTGCTTTCTTTTGAAAAAATGAAAAAACATGGAGAAGCTCTTCCCGGATTTTTAAATACTTTAGTAGGCTCTCATCCATTGCCTGAGGAAAGAATTGAATATACGAAATCAGCTATTAGCAAAATGAATTTTAAGCCGGTTAATCCTCCTATTCCTCCTTTAAATTTAAATGAAAATAATAAAGACACTGGCACGCCTCAAAAAAAACTGCAAAAAGAATTAACAGCAAAAATAAATTCAGAAAAAAAAGAAAAAAATATAATCAAAATAACTCCGGAAAAAGATTTCATCTCCTACCGTCAAATCCCATGGGAAAATGTAAATCAAGAATATCTTAAAAAAGGAAATTTTATGCCTGAGGCGGAGGAATACTTCTATAATTTTTTAAAGCAAGCTTTCCCGAAAATAGAAAGAAATAAATTTTTAGATTCTAAAACCCGCTTTTTAAGTTTAAAGCTTACAGAAAAAACTATTACTTCTGAATATGTGATTTATGCGGATTTAGTGAATTATAATTTAGATTATTTTGGAGATTTATCAACTTTTAAAGAAAATTTTTCAATCTATGATCTGCCAAAAATTAAAGCTTTGAATAAAGAATATTCTCAAGCCGGGATAGCTATAAAAAACTTAATTGACGGAAGAAAATATATTATAATTGCGCTAAAATACTTTTAACGAACAGTTATGCAAAGGGCTAAAAATTCGCGCCCCCTTATCAGCAGTCAATTTCACGCGCGATTTTATACAGGCTGGGTCAAATGAGATATTTTACAATGATTTCGTAGGGGGATGTCCAAAAAGCTCTACACCTTAACTTAATTGCCCGCTTGTAGCGGGACAAGGTTGTAGAGGGAATTTTATCTTACTTTGCGGCGCTGTTCAAAATAGCCGATGCCTTAAATCTGCGTCCCGTGTTTTATATGACAATCAATTTTATGCTTCTTGCAAAATTTAATAACAAATAAGGCAAGAGAATTATAAAATTCCTTGTTATATTTAAATTCCGAAATTTTTAGATTATAATTCCACCTGCCAAAAAAAATTTTATTAACAAATGATACGGACTCTAATATTTCAAGCAGATTTTGCTCTATCAGATTGGGAGTAGGATATGGCTCCATACTGACCCGAGTTTTAAATCCTTTTTTATGTAAATATTTAAGCGATTCAATTCTGTCCTTAAATGCCGCTGAATTTGGCTCAAATTCTTTCCTGAATTTTTCACTTAAAGAAACCAATGTAATACCATATTCATTATTCTTGCTAACGCCATTTTTACTTGCAATCTCTGAAGGAAAAATGCCCTTTGTCAAAACAGTGCAGCGAATATTATTTTTATTAAGTTTATCAATAATTTTTAAACTCAAATCATTTATTTTTTCTTGATTATACATAAACGGGTCAGTTGAAAAACACAGATGAACATATTTTATTTTATCTTTATATTTTGGTATTTCCTTATCCAAAAGTTCAAGCGCGTTGGAAACTATTTTCGGCTCGCACCATTCTTTATAAGTTTTTACAAGTCCGCATCTTTTCTTCATCATATAAGCATAACAAGGGTATCTGCATCCGTGCGAACTGATCTTACCCCAAAAAAATGGACACACAGTTAAGCTGCCAGCAGTTCAAAATTTGCC
>JACPDS010000224.1 GCA_016183885.1 Armatimonadota bacterium | reverse complement strand
CTTTAATTCTTATTTTATTTCATTCTATCAATGGTGCACATGTATCTGAACTTTTTCAGAGATCTTATATTAAATTTTAGTTAAATTTATGTTAAATTTTTGCGATCTGCAAAGAAAAGTTATTTTTTAATTCTTAGCGCTCTTTTTTTATAATATCGATTGGCTTTTTGATATGAATCAAAATCCCCGATGTCATACCATTTTCCTTTAGCGATATAACCGCAAACAGGAGTTTTCTTGTGCAGCCATTCGATAAAATATCCCGGGGCATCGGGGTTATTTCTTTCCTTTAAATATCTTGACAAAAATTTCAAGACATTTGAATTAAAAAAATAAATTCCCAGAGCTATTAAAGTGGTTTTAGGATTTTTCGGTTTTTCTATAAAATTTATAATTTTCCCGGAAGAATTAATTTCTACATTACTATACTTGCTTACTAAATTTAAACTTTTAAGATTTTTTAAAACAATCGTAGGTCCATAATCTTTATAAAATTGATAAATTTTTTTTAAATTAAATTCAAATAAATTATCTCCGGCTATAATTAAAGTTTCTTCATTGATTTTGGCTAAATCTATTACATATTTAATATCTCCGATTGCTCCCAAGCGATTCTCCGCGCTTGTTGTTCCGTCATTAATAATTTTTAAATTTTTAGCTAAGCTTGATTTTTTTTGCCAGTTTATATAATGAGAAAAAAATTTTTGGTTAGTAACTAGAAAAATGTCTTTAACAAAATTAATTTTTAAAATTTTTTCTATCAAGCGTTCGAGTATAGGCTTAGAACTAATCTGAAGCAATGGCTTAGGTTGATTTAAAGTTAAAGGGTGAAGCCTTACGGCATAACCCGCTCCCAAAATAATCGCTTTCATAAATTTATTTAATTATTTTTACAATATCATTTTGATTTTTTCGAGGATGCTCCGCTTCTAATTTTCCCGGTCCAATAGGCACTAAAGCAATCGGGCGAAAATTTTTAGGAATTTTTAAAACCGCTCTTACTTCTTCCTCGTTAAAAGACCCTACCCAACAACTTCCATATCCCAAGCAAGTGGCTGCCAGAAGCAAATTTTCTATTAAAGCCGCAGTATCCTGCAAGGCATAAAGAGCGCGCCCTCTTGAGCCATATTTAGAAGCAGAAACAGCTGAGTCAACGCAAACAACAAAAATTACACTCCCTTCTTTTAAAAACATCTGTTGATAAGCGGAGACCGCTAAATTCATCTTAAGTGTTTCATTTTCTACCGCATACATAAACCAGGGCTGGCAGTTGCCGGCAGAAGGCGCTTGTATTGCCGCTTGTATTAAAAGTTCCAAGTCGCCTTCTTTTAATTTTTGATTAAAAAAATGACGGCAGGAATGTCTTTTAAGAATAAAATCTATTTTTTCCCTCATAAAATATTTTTTTCGGGAATTTAACTCTTAATTCCTTTTTTTTAAGACCTCATGGACTTGCCGCCAAATGAGATCTTTTGCAATGATTTGACAACAGCCCTTTGATATTTTAAAAATTTGTTAAAATTATTAAAAAAATGTTAATAATATTTCCAAAGTATTTACTTTTTAATTTTTGCCGTGATAATAAATTTAGGTGAAATTAAATGGAATTTAAATCTATAAATAATTTTTTAAATAATAATCCTTACTCTCAAAATATTAAAAATCAGTTAAGTTTTGAAGAAAACAACTTTAAAGAAGCTAAAGATAATTTAAATGATTTTGAAAATTTAGTATTTCCGCGCTTTTCTCTTTTAGATATTTCTCAAAGTATTAATCAAGCTATGCTCAATATAAGAAAAAGTTTGATAAATTTAATTAACTTTAATTTATTTACCTTAATTTTATCTTATTTTAAGTTCCCGTCTTTATCTAAAATCCCGAAATATCTAAAAGAGAAATCAATTGATATAACATCTCGTATTTTAAAAATGGCTAAAAATCATCGAGGAGAATTTCGTGGAAGAAATACCTGCGCTTCCACAGTTAACCAAGTATTGAAAGAATCCGGGATAAAAGAACTTAATCCTTATACTAAAGGAAATTCCGCCTGGGTTCCTAATTATAAAAATTTAGGCGTCCCCATTAAAAGCAAAGCTGATTTGCGCCCAGGCGATTTGGTAATTACGCGAAACTGGGGGCATATCGGAATTTATGAAGGAAATGGATCTTATTGGAATGTTTCCAGCAGTTCCGGATACCGCTGGAAATTAAACCGGATAACGGATTTTACCGAAGGAAGAAGAATAGTTTGAAGTAGAGAGCTTCCATAATTAATTTAATTAATTAAGTCTTTATAAAATTCAATGCGCCGGTCTTTCCAAATATGATTGTGTTTAAAAATTTTTTTGTTATTAGCCAACTTTGGATTAATTTCTATTAAAACCAGTTTTTCTTCTTTAGAATCAGCTTTTGCCAAGCGCGCTCCTTGAGGCGAAACTATCTGACTTTTTCCAATATAGCTTAAAACTTCCCCTTTATTTTTTTCTCCCCCAACCCGATTAGCGGTAATAGTAAAAATTTTGTTTTCTAATGAACGGGTAATCATAGCATCCGGGCAATATGGTAAAACTAAATTAGCCGGATGGCAGATAATTTGCGCTCCCCCTAAAGCTAAAATTCTTGCCGTTTCAGGAAAAAACCAGTCAAAGCAAATCATTATGCCGATTTTTACGCCTTTAATAGAATAAATTTTAAGAGGTTTATCCCCGGGAGAAAAATATTTTTTTTCATTATTAAAAAGATGAATCTTGCGGTAAACTCCTATCAATCCGCTTGGTCCAACTAAAACCGCTGAATTATAAAATTTATCTTTGAATTTTTCTAAGATTCCTCCTACAATAAAAAGTTCGCTGCTTTGGGCTAATTTGATTAAGGTTTGGGCAGTAATTCCTTGGGGTATAGCTTCTCCTAAAGTATTTAATTCTTTTTTTGAGGCGAATAAATAACCGGTGTTAAAAAGTTCGGGTAAAACTATTAAAGCTTTTTTAATTTTACTTAAGACTTGAACAACCTTTTTAAGATTTTCTTTTACTTTTCCAAATTGAGGCGCAAATTGATAAAAACCTATTTTTAACATTTAAGATTTAAAAATTTTTAATTTTTCTAAATTATCCGGAACAGTGATTTTTCCGTTTTTAATTTTTTCTTTTAATTCTTCCAGTTTTTTTAAATTAATTTTAGAAATAAGATTTTTAGTAAATTCCATCGGGCTTAAACTTACCCCGTTTTCTTTAATTCCAAAAATTTGCAAGCCGCTTTTATATTTTCCCTGCTTAAAATTTTTGCAGGTTTCAAATACCGCCAGATCCACGGATTTTATCATACTGGTAAGCACCCGCCCTTTAGCTAAATGATCCTGATTAGAATCCACTCCTACGGCAAAAAATCCTTTTCCTTTTTCTTTAGCCGCTTCGATTACTCCGATGCCGCAGCCTCCGGCGGCATGATAAACAATATCCGCTCCTTGAGCAAATTGAGCTAAAGCTAATTCTTTCCCTTTTCCGGGATCGTCAAATCTTCCCGCATAACCTACTAAAATTACAGCTTTAGGATTGACAGTTTTTATGCCGGCTTTAAAACCGGCTTCAAATTTTTCAATTAAAGGAATTTTCATTCCTCCGATAAAACCCAGTTTATTTTTTTTAGTTTGTAATCCCGCTAAAGCTCCCGCTAAAAAAGAACCCTCTTCTTCTTTAAAAACGCAAGATATTACATTGGGAAAATCAGGAATATTGCCGTCAATTATTCCAAATTTTGTCTGAGCGTATTTTCGAGCCACTTTTTTTAAAGCATCAGTCATCAGGATTCCTGTGGCGAAAATCAAATCGCAATGGTCTTCGGCTAAATTAGCTAAATTAGTTTCATAGTCAGCGGCTTCTCTTGATTCAATTACTTTTATTTCACAGTTTAATTCTTTTTCTACTTTTTTTAATCCCCGATAAGCCGAATCATTAAAAGATTGATCTCCTAATCCCCCCATATCGGTAACTAATCCAAATTTTAATTTTTTCGCCTCGTTTTGAGAAGAAGGCGTAGAAACAGTTTGAGTAGTTTTTGGCTTAGCGCAAAAAGATAAAAAAAATACACTTAAAATTAATAATAAACCGATGACAATTTTTTTCATTTTTATTCTCCTTTTATTTTTTCTTGAGATAGAGAAATTAAAATTTTTCTTGGCTTAGAACCTTCAGCCGGTCCAACAATTCCTCTTTTTTCCATTAAATCAATCAATCTCCCTGCCCGCGCATAACCAATTTTTAGTTTTCTCTGTAAAATGGAAACAGAAGCTTGAGCGCTGGAAAGAATAATCTGCAAAGCTTCTTGATACAAAGCATCATCATCTTCTTTAATTAAGCTGTCTTTTGTTTGGGAGAATTCTTGAAAGAGTTTAACTTTATTTTTAGGTTCTTCTTGGTTAGACCAGTATTCTACTAATTTATCAATTTCATTTGCGTCAATATAAGCTCCTTGAATTCTTTTTGGCTCCGGAGCGTCGATAGGAGAATAAAGCATATCGCCTTTCCCTAGAAGTTTTTCTGCTCCCATACGGTCCATAATTGTCCGGGAATCAATTTGAGAAGTTACCGCAAAAGCAATTCTAGAAGAAATATTGGCTTTAATTAAACCGGTAATCACATCCACCGAAGGTCTTTGAGTGGCAATGACAAGATGAATTCCCGAAGCTCTTCCCAGCTGCGCTAAACGACAAATATATGTTTCTACCGCCGAAGCTGAAAGCATCATTAAATCGGCTAATTCGTCAATAAATAAAATAATGTAAGGTATAATTTCTAAATTATTTTTAAAACAATGCTGATTATATTCTAAAATATTTCTCGCTCTTACTTCAGAAAATTTAGTATAACGCTTGTCCATTTCTTCAGTTAAGGCTTTTAAGGCTAAAGTGGCTAATTTAGGATCGGTAATCACCCGGGGACCTTGAGTAAAATCATTGTCGATTAAATATGCAATTCCCTCATAAATAGTAAGTTCTACTCTTTTTGGGTCGATCATTAAAAATTGAATCTCGTTTGGTGCGGCATTAAACATTAAACTGGCAATAATTGTATTAAGACAAACCGTTTTACCCGATCCGGTAGCTCCGGCAATTAACAAATGAGTCATTTTAATTAAATCCGCTATGACTGGATTGCCGGTAATATCTTTTCCTAAGGCTAAAGTGAATTTACTGTTTTTTTTGTATTCATTGCTTTCTAAAATTTCTTTAATATGCACAGGGTCGATTCTTTGATTGGGAATTTCAATGCCAAGAGCGGATTTCCCCGGAATGGGCGCCTCAATGCGGATTGATTGAGCGGCTAAAACTAAAGCGATGTCATTGGCTAAATTAGTAATTTTGCTTACTTTTACCCCTCTTTCAGGTTTTAATTCATAGCGGGTAACCGTAGGCCCTCTTTCAATATGCACTACTTGAACTTTTACCCCGAAACTTTCCAATGTTTCGGTTAAAATTTGGGAATAATCTTGAGTAATTTTCCCTTTTTTATTTTTTTCTAATCCATTCAAAAGAGAAAGAGCGGGCAGTTTATACTTTATAATTTTATAATTAGAAGTTATAGGAGATTTATTTTTATTTTCTTTTAAATCTTTAAATAACTCCAATTGTTCCAAATTAGCGGATCTTTCTTCCGCCTGAGGCAAATTAATATTTTCTTCTGCCTGAAGAGACCGCAGAGTCGTTATCTCTTGAGGAGAAATAAAAATTTCCTGAGCAAATTCATCGTTTTCCATTTTAGGTAAATCTAAAGGTATTTCATCGGAAGGAGCAACGGGGAAAAGCGGAATTTCTTTTGAATCTGCGTTTTTTTTGGGGAATAAATTTTTTAAAAAGTTAAAAATTAAACTTAAATTATAAAAAATATTTTTTAAAGAAAATTTCCCGATAATTAAAAGAATTATTACGGCTAATCCTAAATCTAAAATATAGCTTCCGGATTTGCCTATTTTAGGTTTAAGATAAGTTAAAATACTTGTCCCTATTCTTCCGCCATGAGCCTCGCTTAGCTGAAAAAATAAACAGATGCTGAATAATAAAATTATTAAGTTAAAAAATAAACTTAAAGCGGAAATTAATCTTTGGGGAAAAATAAATTGAGCGCCTAAGAGAAAAATTAATAAAGGTAAAAAATAGCTTCCTTTGCCTAAAAGTTGAAATAAATTCTCTTTTAATTTAAAACCTAAATCTCCCGCGCTTTTAGGAAAAATGGAACTAAAGAAAAGAAAAATAGCTAAAATAATAAAAATAATTCCTAAAATTTCCAAGTATTGAATTGAACTTTTAGGGTTAACAGCGTCTATATAGCGGCGCTTAATATTTTTATTAAAATGACGAGGTTTTTTCATTTTTAAAGATTAATTCTGATAAATTGATTTAAAAACCTGCTTAAATAGATTAATTTATGATAAAATAAGAGGTAAAAAAAAATAAAAAGAGAAGAAAAAATTTTATGAAATTTCATCGGCATTTCTTTAAAAGAATAGCTATTTTTTTGAGCATTATGGGACCGGGAATTATTACCGCAAATGTGGATAACGATGCTAACGGCATTGCCACATACTCTGTTGCCGGAGCTTCTTTTGGTTATTCAATGCTCTGGTATTTAATTTTTATTGCTCTTGCCGTAGCCTTAATTCAGGAGATGAGTTCTCGTATGGGTTGTATTACCGGCAAGGGTTTAGCGGATTTAATCAGAGAGAATTTTGGAATTAAATTTACTTTTTTAGTTATTTTAATTTTATTTTTAGCTAATTTAGCTAATACCGTGGGAAATTTAGCCGGCTTAGCGGCTGCGGGAGAATTATTTAAAATTCCTAAATATATTTCAGTAATTGGAGGAGCCTTTATAATTTGGTTATTAGTAATAAAAGGAAGTTATGAAAAAATTGAAAAAGTATTTTTGTCCGCTTGTTTAATTTATTTTACCTATATCTTTTCCGGAATTCTTGCTCATCCCAGCTGGCAGGAAGTTTTTAAATCAACTTTAAAGCCCAGTTTTCATTTTAATTCGCATTATCTTAATATTGTAATTGCCTTAGTTGGAACAAGCATCGCTCCTTGGATGCAGTTTTATCAACAATCAGCCGTAAGAGACAAAGGAATCCGCCCCGAAGAATATATTTATGCCCGTTATGATACATGGATCGGGACTTTGATGATGATGGTCGTGGCTTTTTTTATTGTCGTAGCCTGCGCCGCTACATTACATATTAAAGGAATCTCAATAAATACCGCGGAAGAAGCGGCTTTAGCTTTAACTCCGGTTGCCGGAAAATACTGTGAAATTCTTTTTGCGATTGGTTTGATTAATGCGGCTTTATTTTCTACTTCGATTATTCCTATTTCTACTTCTTATGCGATTTGCGAAGCTTTTGGCTGGGAATCAGGAATTGGACAATCTTTTAAAGAGGCTAAAGTATTTTATTTTATTTAT
>JACPDS010000227.1 GCA_016183885.1 Armatimonadota bacterium | reverse complement strand
TTTGCCAAATGAAAAATCAATTTCCTTTTGAATTTTTTCCTGCAGCATAGAAAGATAATTATAAAATAAACTTAAAACAATAAAAACCACAAATCCTATAAAATAAAATCCAAAAATTAAATTATAACTTAAAACAGCGCCCACGCTTACTAAAATTAAAGAAGCCAGCATTGAATAATTTAAGTCTCTTCTCTCTGGAATATCATAACTATGTAAAGTTTGAAGCCATAATAAAAAGTTAGCTAAAGGTATTCTGGTATCATATGGATTTAACGCCAATTCTTTTAAAAAATTTCCAAAAATTGAAAATGTAAAAATAGCCAGAAAAAATTTTAAAAATAAATTATTTTTATCCCTGCGAAAATAACTTATTATAAAACCCAAAATCGTCCCTAAAATAACAAGTAAAGAAAAATCCGGCCATTCTTCCTGACTTAAAGTGGCTAACATCCCAAAAATCACGGCAATTAAAACCACAAGTCTGAAATAAACAGAATTTTCCGCCTTACGCTCATGCTTAGGCAAATATTTTAGTAATTGCTTATAATAGCTGTTAAACACTTCTTTAAATCTTCGCCTTTAGAAAATGTTTTTACCGGAATACCTAAATCTTCTAAATTTAAAACTAATTTTTTATATTTTTCTTCTTGATAAATTTTTAATTTAGAATCGGCAAAAGTATAAGCTTTAAATAAAATTACTTTAAGGAGAATTTTTTTATTCTTTAAAAACAATAAAGCTTCTTGATTTATTACAGGATAAGTCAAAAAAATAATCAACTGACTCGAAGATCTTATTTTGTCGGCATTTTTCTCTAAAAATTCATTAAAATTAAATTCACCGTTAGAATTAATGCCCGCTAAAATCTTCAAAAATTGATACATTTTGAGTCTTTTAAAATGAAGAATATCCGCTCCGTCTTGAATAAAACATTCTAAAGGAATACCCCTTTTAATGGCAAACTTCCCTAAACCAACCATTCCTTTAATCATATATTCTAATGTAGTTTCATTGCCCTCCCCTACTTCCGATTGATAATAATTATCTAAATAAAAGGTTATATGACGAGAAGATTGTCTGATAAATTCTTTTACCATTAACTCTCCTCGTTTAGCGGTATAAGGCCAATGAATATGACGCAAACTTTCCTGACCTTGATGCTCTTTAATGCCTAAAAAATCAAAACTTTCTCCGGGAATACTAAAAGCTTTATTATATCCAAGTGAAATAAAACTGCTATAAACTGACAGATGATGAATATCCGGTCCTTTCGGAAAAACTATTAAAGTTGAAGGAATAGAAATCTTATGAAGATAAGAGAATAAACCCAAAAGCGAACATTCTAATTTTGCGCAAGAGAAGTTATAAATTCCTCTCTTTTTAAGTTTAAGTTTATAATTAACAAAAAATTTCTCTTTATTTTTAAGAGGAGGAACAAAAAATAAAAATTCTTCATCTCCAAAAGGAGAACTTTCATATATAATAAATGGAAAAATATTTTTATTGCTTTCAAATAATAACTTTACTGTAATTTCGTCGTCTTCAAAAGCGTCTAATGGTAAAAAACGTCTAATGACTAAATCCTTAATTTTAAATCTTGGATAAATAAAACTAATAATAAAAATAGATAAAAAAATAGAAATTAAAATATAAAGCCATCCGGATTTAGTATTAATGGCAACAATAAAAAGAAAAAATAAAATAGAAGAAAGAATTAATTCATCGCGATATTTTTTTCCTGAAAGATAAATTTTATAGAAAAAATTAAAAAAAATCACTCCTAATAATTTTACGGCTTATTTTTCTATCTTAGTATTTTATTAGCCATGGCTACTGCCTTATCTAAAGCTTCTTGAGGACTTAATTTGCCAGAAACACAATTATATACCGCATCATCTATAAAACCGCGAATATTCTCCCAAACAGCTGCTTTAGGCTGAACTTTGGCATACTTTAAAGCGGAAATAGCTTCAAAATATTCTTTTTCATTCTTAAAATATTCTTTAAATTTAAGCTCCTCGATAATTGATTGATAGATGGGAAGATAACCGGTTTCATGCGCCCATTTCATTGAATTTTCTTTATTAGTAAGCCATTTAATAAATTCCCATGACATGTCCTGCTCTTCTTGAGTAGTTGAAAAAATAGCTAAGTTAGTGCCCGCAAATTGATAATTTCTTTCTTTGCCTTGCGGTAAAACACTTATCTTAAAATTAAATTTAGCTTTTTTTCTAAGAGCGGCTAATTTAGAAGTGGTTTCAATATACATAGCGGCTTTTTGATTAACAAAATCATCGAAAGCAGAAAAACTATACAGAGCAATTTTATCATCTACTAATTTTCTTAAATAATTTAAAGATTCTAATCCGATAGAATCATTAAAAATAGCTTGATTTGAATTAATAAATTCGCCGCCTTTAGAATAAATTAAATGCCCTAAAATATCCACATTGGGCGTAAAAACTAATCCATAAT
>JACPDS010000025.1 GCA_016183885.1 Armatimonadota bacterium | reverse complement strand
ATTTTTTAAAAATTTATCATAGGCTTGATATGCCCAGGGTGTGGAAATTTTAAAATTAGGATAAATTAAAATTAAATCCAGATCAGGAGAAAATGGAAAAAAACTTAAAATTTCTCCTCTGCCTTGAGCTTTAGCAAAACCTCCCTGCAAATGAAAAGCTGTATCGGAACCAAGCTGAAGAGCTAAATTATAAAGTTCTTTTTCTTTTAAATTAAGCTCCCAAAGTTTATTTAAACATTTTAAGGCGCAAGCCGCATCAGCGCTTCCTCCGGCTAATCCCGCTCCAATTGGAATTCTTTTTTCTAAAAAAATATCCACCCCTTTTTTAATCTTAGTATATTCTTTTAAAATTCTTGCCGCCTTAAAAACTAAATTTTCTTTATTCTCTAAATCCTTAGAAGAAGATTTTAAAATAATTTCGTTTTTTATTAATTTAAAAGATAATTTATCGGCTAGATTAATTGACTGCATTAAAGTGGAAATATTATGATAACCGTCGTTTCTTTTATTTAAAATTTCTAAATACCAATTAATTTTTGCATAAGCTTGGGCTTTAATTTTCACTTTTAACTCTTGTCTTTTTCCAATAAAACAATCTCATCTTCCAACTGATAAGATGTTTCAATTAAAGATTTTAAATCTTTATATTGAGAAGGCGGCACAATTGAAGGATTAATAATTAACCTGCTGTAATACCAAAGGTCATCTCCTTCCTGATAATAAGTCAATTGAAAAGTTCCCACAGAATTTTTTAGATATGTAACCGATGGAAAAGCTTTAACTTTAAAGCCTTTGGGTAAAATTAAATGAATTCTCTTGTCTATTTGGCCGTTGCTTCCTAAAACTAAAGGAGTAAGACGTTCTAAAGGATGCTGTCTTACCAAAGAAAACATCTTAAAAGAAGAAAAAATAGGCAGTCTAAAATAATATAAATCAGCTGTATTTTGAGCGTACTTTTTAGTATAAGAATGAAAATTAAATCTAAATGGGAAATTAATTTCTTCTATATTAGAAATATAAGTTTCATAAAGTTCCGCATTCCCAAAAAAATAACCGGCTAATTTGCTAAAAATAAAATAAATTTGCTCTTTATTTTTAAAAAGACTAAATAATTCTTTAAAAGTTAAAGCGTTATTCCCATATTCTCTTACTTCTACAGTTTGATTTAAATCGCCATTTTCTGTTAATTTTCCTTCAATAATTACTTCTTCTTGATTTTGATAAGCTAAAGTGTCCGGCGTTTTAATAAGTTTTCCTTTATTTTTTAAAATTAATAAAGCCGGACGATTCTGCATCTGGGGGGTAAGTTCTCCAAAAGGAATAAATTCTGAAACAGGATCTAAAAAAAATTTTTCTCCTTCAACTCGCGCCATTATTAAAATATGGTCAAAATACCATGGAGAAGGCAATTCATTTATAATTTCCCCGCGAGTAAGATTGCTTACTAATACCGGATAAGCTTCAACTTTTAAAACTTTCAGCATAGAATATAATAAACTGGATAAATCCGCGCTATTTCCATTTTTTTGTTTTAATATAATGCTTTTATTTCTTTTTTAATATAATCATATAAAGATTTTACTTTATCTTTTAATTTTTTTTTATCCTTGGTTAAATCTAAAGTTAACTTTTTAACAGCTTTATCAGAATAAGCGCTTTCTTTAAATAATTTATAACACCAGGAAGCTAAATAATCCCAAGAAGGAATAGTGCTTATAAGAATTTTAGAAGATAAAGCTCCTGAAGGCAGTTGAGCTCTTTCCGTAGGAATTTTAGAAGAATTATTAAATTTCCATTTATAATAAAAATAATCTCCTTGAGAGGTTTTTTCAGGAGAAATTTTTTCCTCCCCGATTATTTTATAATTAAAATTAATTTCTTTAGGAACCTTCAAAATAAAACGGGAATCTAAAATGGGAATAAAATCGGAAAGAAATGAAGCAGTCCAAAAATTCTTATAAATTTGAGGAAATTTTTCTTTTAATTTAATTTTATATTCAATTATCGAACCAATCTTTACTTGAGGAAGAATTATAGTTTTAAATTTTATATTAGAAAAAAGAGGAGATTTAGGCAAAGGAGTTTCTTCTTTAATTAAACCCCCTTTAAGCGCATATTCTTCTCCATCTTCATTAATAACAGCGGCTCTTTCCAAATTCACTTCTTGAAAATTTTTTAAATAATAATAATAAATTTTAGCAAAGCGTTCGATTCCGTCTTTATCGCAAAGTTTTATAATTTCATGTTCAATAATAGTTTTACTGCCGTCTTTTTCTACCTCGGCGGTGATTTCATCTAAAAGCACTATAGCTGAAACTCCCGGAAATTCTTTAAGACTGGGAGCATTTTTCCAGTATTCTTTTAAAATATCGGCATAAGCTAAATTTTTTAAAATTAAAATAAGAAAAAAAATAAAAATCAGCCGGATATTTTTTCTCATTTAACACCTTCTTTCACTAAATGACAGGCTGTATAATGTTCTTTGCCCGCGCAAATAAGCTCAGGCTCTTTAAACATGCAAATATCTATAGCTTCAAGGCAGCGAGGATAAAAACTACAGCCTTGATAAAGAGTTAAATCTGATGAATTTTCTTTTAACTTTAAAGAAATCTCGCAGGAAGAAAACGGATCATAAACAGCGGAAAGTAAACATTTAGTATAAGGATGCAAGGGATGGGCATATAAATCTTCACTTAAAGTGAGTTCCACTATTTTACCTTTATACATTACCATTATCCTTTGACTTAAATGTTTCACTATACAAAGATCGTGGGCAATAAAAATATAAGCCAAGTTAAGTTTTTCCTGTAAATCTTGGAGCAGGTTAACGATTTGAGCTTGAATTGAAACATCCAAAGCAGAAACTGGTTCATCAGCAATAATTAATTCAGGACAAAGCGTTAAAGCCCTTGCAATTCCAATGCGCTGACGCTGTCCGCCGCTAAGTTCATGAGGATAACGAGTGCTTAAATCTTTATTTAAACCTACCATTTCCAGAAGTTCTCTTGTTTTACTTTCTTTTTGATTTTGTTTAATTTTATTATGAAAAAATAACGGCTCAAGAATAATCTCCCCGATTTGCATTTTAGGATTTAAAGAAGTGTAAGGATCTTGAAACACAATTTGCATCTCTATTCTTTTTTCTTTTATTTTTTGAGCGTTTAATTTAAAAAGATTTTCTCCTTTAAAAAAAACTTCCCCTCCGGAAGGTTCAACTAATCTTAAAATTAACCTTCCTAATGTGCTTTTCCCGCAGCCGCTTTCTCCAACCACTCCTAATATTTCGCCTTTATTTAAATTAAAACTTAGATCATCTACAGCCTTAATTACTTCTTGTTTTAAATTCCAAAAGTCGGAGCGCTTATAATATTTAGATAAATTCTTAACTTCTAAAAACATAATTAATATAAATGACAACTGACATAATGGTTATTTTCGACTAATTTTAAAACCGGAATATTTTGATAACAAATTTCTTTAACTTCCGGACAACGATTGGAAAAAATACAACCTTTATTCTGATTAATCAAGTCAGGAACCTGTCCTTCTATAGAAAATAAACGTTTTTGATTTTGATTCAGCGCGGGTGAAGATTTTATAAGTCCCAAAGTATAAGGATTTAAAGCCCTCGTTAAGACTCCGGATGTAAATCCAAATTCCATCATCCTCCCGGCATACATTATTAAAAGATAATCAGCCATCTTAGAGATAATTCCTAAATTATGCGTAATTAAAATTAATGATAAATTATTTTGGATTTTAAGCTCCTTTAATAATTCCAAAATTTGATGCTGAGAGGTAACATCCAAAGAGCTGGTAGGTTCATCGGCAATAAGTAAAACTGGATTACAGGCAATTGCCATAGCAATCATTGCTCTTTGGCACATGCCTCCGCTTAACTCATAAGGATAATTAAAATAATTTTTCTCCGGACAATTTATTTTTACTTTTTTAAGCAAATCAATAGCGGTATCTTTAGCTGTTTTTAAATTTAAATTTTGATGTTTTACTAAAACCTCTTTAATTTGAAATTCTTTTTCTTTTTTTTTTAATATATTTTCTCTTTGAAAATATATTTCTCCGCTTACAATTTTACTTTTTGGAGGAAGTAAATTTAAAATACTTAAAGCGGTTAAAGTTTTGCCGGAACCGGATTCCCCCACGATTCCTAAAGTTTGTTTTTCTTGCAAAGTAAAGGTTAGATCATTTACCGCTTTTATAATTCCCAGATGGGTAAAAAAATAAACTTTTAAATCTTTAATTTCTAATAAAACAGACATCTATAATTTAATATTTGCAGGGCTTAATTCTTCAGTCTATATATACAATATCTTAATGCTATAATTCCCTTTAGCCTAATTTTTGGATAATCCGATTTTTCTCTAAAGCTTGTTCAAGATCCCATAAAAGATCTTCTATATTTTCAATTCCCACAGAAATTCTAACTAATCCATCGGTAATTCCCAAAGATAAGCGCCGATCTTCAGGGAGACTGGCATGAGTCATAGAAGCTGGATGGCAAATTAAAGATTCTACCCCTCCTAAACTTTCTGCCAAAGTAAAAATTTTAATATTCTTAAATAAATTTTTAACAGCGCTTATTCCTTCTCTTAATTCAAAAGAAATCATTCCGCCAAATCCTTTCATTTGACGGCAAGCTAAAATATATTGAGGATGCGTTGAAAGTCCAGGATAATAAACTCTGGAAACCTCCGGATGTTTTTCTAAAAATTCCGCTATTTTTAAAGCATTTTTTTGATGTTCTTTCATTCTTAAAGCTAAAGTTTTAATTCCCCTTAAAACTAAAAAACAATCAAAAGGAGAAGGAATAGCTCCGATTGATTTCTGGTGAAATTTTAAAATTTCATAAATTGAATTAGATGCTGCAGCTAATGCTCCTCCAATTATATCGCTATGCCCCCCTAAATATTTAGTTGTGCTGTGAACCGCAATATCAATTCCCCATTCAAGCGGATTTTGAAAATAAGGACTCATAAAAGTATTATCCACCACGCTGATTAAATTAAATTCTTTAGCTAATTTCGAAATTAACTCTAAATCAACCAGTTTTAACATAGGATTAGTCGGGGATTCAACCCAAATCATTTTGGTATTACGCTTTAAGGCTGCTTTAATACTTTCAAGGCTGGATATATCTATAAAATCAAATTCTAATTTAAATTTAGTAAATATTTTAGAAAATAAACGATAGGTTCCTCCATAAACATCATCGGAAACAATTACATGATCCGAGCTGGAAAGTAAATATAAAATATTAGCAATAGCGGCCATTCCCGAAGAAAAAGCTAAAGCGTATTTTGCTCCTTCTAAAGAAGCGATACATTCTTCTAAAGCTTTGCGAGTAGGATTTTCACTTCGAGAATATTCATAACCTTGATAAGTTTTTCCTAATTCTTTTTGAGCGTAAGTAGAAGTTTGATAAATAGGAACATTTACCGCCCCGGTAATCTGATCGGGAGACTGGCCGTCATGAATGGACCTAGTTTCAAAACTAAATTTTCGCATATTTACCTTTTAAAAAAATTCTTTAGAAATTATATTTTTCCTGTAAATCCAAATAAAATCTAAAAAGATAACTTTTTTCGTATTTTTAAAAGGCAAAAAAAGCTATTAAAATAGAAAAAATTATAAAAGCCGAGGCAAAAATTAAAGTTATCTGATTTAATTGTTCCTCCCAACCTTTTTTAGTTTTAAAAACACTTTGAGAAGCTCCGCCTAAAGTTCCCGTTAACCCTTCACTTTTAGTGGTTTGTAAAAGCACTAAAGCAATTAAACCGGCGCAGATTAAAAAATAAATTATTAATAAAAAATAATGAAGAAAATCAGAATGAGGATTGGTTTGAATTGGCAGGACAGGATTGACAACGCTTGGAGATGGCATAGGAGAAATATTGGTTTTTGGAAAAAGCGGAGAAACCCCGGGAGAAATCTTTTGAGCTAATAATTTTAATAAAAACATCTTTAACCTCCTATTGTTAAACACAGAGGCGCAGAGAAAAAAAATATTTTCCGCCTTTGGCGGAATCTTATCCTTCCAGAAACAAGACTCTGTGTTCTCTTAAAAATTTATCTTTTAATTACATAAATCCTTGTCAAAAATAATTGTAGAGGGCACAGAGAATTTATTTTTTTTCAATACTTTGTATTGAAAAAAAATTAAACCCCTCTGTGATCTCTGTGGTTTATCATATCCCCTCCTCCTTAAAAACTATTTTATTATAAACAATTTATCTTTTTATGTAAAGGGCAAAACTTGCGAGCGTAGGTTAATGGTAAACCTCTGGTCTCCAACCCCGCACATAGGCGCGTAGTTCAGTGGTAGAACGTCGGTCTCCAAAACCGAATGTCCTGGGTTCAAATCCTGGCTGCCCCGCCAATTAATTTATGCTAAAAATAAAAAAAATTTTATTTCTCTGCGCTAATAATTCTTGCAGAAGCCAAATGGCTGAAGGATTAGCAAACTTTTACGGAAAAGGAAAAATAAAAGCAAAAAGCGCCGGCGCTAACCCAACAATCTTAAATCCTTATGCTGTAAAAGTTATGCAGGAAATAGGAATCGATATTTCAAATTGTAAATCAAAATCTTTATCTAAATTTATCAATCAAAAATTTGATTATATTATTACACTTTGCGATAGCGCCAAACAAAGCTGTCCAATTTTTCCCGGAAAAGCTAAAAAATTGCACTGGAATATAGAAGATCCGGTTTTAGCGAAAGGCAATGAAATAAAAATTTTAAATTCTTTTAGAAAAACTAGAGAGAAAATAAAAAATAATCTTTTCGGATTATTAGCTGAACTTGAAGAAAAAAGAAAATAAGTGAAACGGATTTACCCCGCTAAAAGCGGGGGAGGTCCAAAAAGGGTAGAGGCTTAATTTATTGAAAGTCGCAGAACCAACCCCCTCATCCTTACCCTCTCCCCTTGTGGGAGAGGGGCGCTCCGATGTTGCATCTGGACATACAAGTTAAAAAAATCTAAACTCTAATATCTAAATTCTAAACAATCTCAAAACCCAATATCGGGTCGGATGAATCCGACCCCTACATTAAACAATCTCAAAATGGTAATGTTGCATTTAAAAATTATCTATGCTAAAATTAGTAAAATTAAAAAAAGGCGGTGCAATAAATTATGTCAAAAGTTTGCGAACTTTGCGGAAAAGGACCTTTAATTGGCAATCAGGTAAGTCATTCCAACCGTAAAACTAAGAAAAGATGGCTTCCTAATTTACAAAAAGCTGCCTTAACTTTAAAAGGAATAACCAAAACCTTAAAAATCTGCACTCGTTGTCTTAGAACTTACAAAAACATTCAGTCTGCAAATTAAATTTAAATATTGAATTTTTATAAAATTATTTTTTTGTATTTCTAACTGCGAGCAATAAACCTTTTTTAAATTTAATTTTAGCGCAACTTGAAATCAAAATATTGCTTAATCCTCGAGAACTTCCTAAAGATAAGTTTTCACCTTTAAAAGGATATTTAAAGCCTTCTAAAAAAATATCTTTTGTTTTAGGCGCTAAAGAAAAAAGTGAAATAATTTCGTCTTTCTTGCCTTTAATTACTTCTTTATTTTTTACTAAAAAAATTTCGCAAGATTTACTTAAAATTTTAGCCTTAAAACCCTTTTTTTCAGCTTTAATTAATAAAAAAATATTTCCCAAAAGATGATCCAATCTTTTACCCAAAGCTCCTAAAATAATAATCTCTTTTGGCGTCATCTTAAAAGCTTCATCGATTGCTAATTCTAAATCTGATTTATCTTTATAAGGAGAATATTTTTTAACTATAATATCTTTGGGAATAGCTTTTTTAATAGAATCTAAATCTCCAATTATTAAATAAGGCTTAATTTTTAAGACTTTAGCTAAATTCCATCCTCCATCAGCGCAAATTAGCAAATCATTTTTTTTTATAAAACTTTGAAAAAACTTCTTTTCCTGCAATCCGCCTGCAATAATAATTACTCTTTTTCTGCCTTTCAACTCGCGCCTCCTATTTTTTTAATTAACCAAGGAGCTAATATATAAACTAAAACAATTTCAGGAACCAAATAAGATACATTATAAACAATTACATAAATCCAAGGATTGGGAGCTTTAGAAAACTGGGCAAAAAAGAAAATTCCTGAAGAAAAATGACATAAAAATCGGCCTAAAAAAGCTAAAAAAATTCCTGTATAAATGTTAAAAAAACTAGCTAAAGATAAACTGGCATAAGCTACAGGATAATCTAATAAAAATTGAAAAGGATGCAAAAAATAAAAATCCTGAATACTATGAATTAAACCAAAGGCAAAACCCGCCCAAAAAGCTACCGCAAATCCTTCCTGTCTAGCCAGGATAATTAAAGGAAGCATCTCTAAAGAAACTTCTCCTCCATAAGGGAGACGGTATAATTTAAAATAACTTAAAATAAAAGCCAAAGCTATAGACAATGCGGCTTTTATCCAAATTTTAAAAGAAACATTATCTGAAGAAAGGGTTGTAAAGTTTTTCATCTTTAAGAGTGGAAAAATCTCCATGACCGGGATAAACTTTTAGATCTTCGGGAAGAGAAAAAAGTTTTTTTTGAATGGAAGAAAACAATTTCTCCATAGAACCGCCGGGCAAATCTGTTCTTCCTATTCCGCCGGCGAATAAAGTATCGCCGGTAATAAGATAATCTTTTCCTCTTAAACAAATAGAACCCGGACTATGTCCGGGAGTATGAATCACTTCTAAATGCAGATTCCCAATATTAATGATATCTCCTTGAGAAATATTTTTAGTTTCTTTAACTTGAAAAGGCAAGGCATCTTCTTGATTAATTAATAATGGAATCGGGAAAGTTTTATAAATTTGCGCATATCCTCCTATATGATCAGGATGTCCATGTGTAGCAATAATTTTAGAAACTTTAAATTTTTTAAAATTAATCAATTTTAAAATTTTCTCCGGCTCGTCTCCCGGATCAATAATAATTACTTCATTATTATTACTATCTCCTAAAATATAGCAATTAGTTTCTAAAAATCCCAATACTAAATGTTCTAAAATCATTATATGCCTCTGGAATCTAAAATTAAAGTTACCGGTCCGTCATTACAAAGATAAACTTGCACTTGAGCTTGAAATTTTCCTTCTTTAATTATTTGTGGCATTAATTAACCTTTTTACTTGAATTACATTCTTAAGTTTGCCAATTCTTTGAAAAGCTGTATCTAATTGATTTCTATTATTAATATCTAAACTAAGTTTGACAACGGCTTTTTCTTTTTGAATAAAAGCCCTGCAATAACTAGCATTTATACGCAGTTCACTTATAACGCCCATAATTTCACTTAATAATCCCGGTCGGTCGGAGGCTTCTACTTCAACTTCAACTCCATAAAAAACGCCTTGAAAATCTTTTTCCCAAGAAACTTCAATTAATCGTTCTTTACTATGCTGTGAAAGAGCCTGAAAATTAGGACAATCAGCTCGATGAATAGAAACTCCCTTGCCTAAAGTAATATAACCTTTAATTTCATCTCCTAAAACCGGCTGACAACACTTTGAAAATCTTACTAAAACATTATCAATTCCTTTAACTTTAATAGCTTGAACATAACGCCCTTTGCTTTTTTTACTTTTTTTAATTAAAAATAATCCATCTTCTTCGCCCTTAGGCAGTTCCTCTTTAATTTTATTAAAAATTTGGGTTAATGTAGTTTCTCCATAACCTATTGAAGCATATAAATCTTCTGAAGTATGAAAAGTTAGTTTATCGGCAATTTTTTGAAATAATTGATTATCCTTAAGATATTCTTCTAAATGATTTTTTTTAAATTCTCTTTCTAAAATTTCTTTGCCTAAATGTATATTTTCTTCTCTGCGTTCTTTTTTAAACCATTGGCGGATTTTATTTTTAGCATGAGTAGATTTACAAATTTTAAGCCAATCTAAACGAGGATTACTATGTTTAGAAGTAATAATTTCCACAATATCGGCATTCTGCAGCTGATGCTCTAAAGGAACAATTTTAGCGTTAACTTTAGCGCCGACACAACGATGACCTACATCAGTATGAATTCGATAAGCAAAATCAATCGGAGTAGAACCAACCGGCAAATCAATTACATCGGAATGAGGCGTAAAAACGAAAACTTGAGAATTTAAAAGATCTAATTTTAGATTCCTGATATAATCTTTCCAGCGGCTCGTTTCCGGGTCCATAAACCGTAGTATGTAAAGAACGATAATTATTAGCTTTGGGCATGGCAATATAATCTTTAATGCGGTCCTTAAGAGGCATCCAAAGACTATGAATTATTCCTAAAGCGGCATAACTATCTTCTACAGTATTAGTGATTATTCTAATGGCAAATAAATCATAAATTTCGCTAAAATCTTTCCCCTTGGTATTCATTTTTTGATAAATACTATAGATATGTTTAGGACGCCCTTCGATACGAGCTTCAACTTTTAATTCTTTAAGTTTTTCCTGAATAATTTTTATTGTTTCTTGCACTACTGATTCTCTCTCTATTCTCCTTTTAACTAATTTATCAGCTAAATCTTTATATATAGACGAATCAAGGTAACTGAAAGCTAAATCTTCAAGCTGCCATTTTATATGCCATAATCCTAATCTGGAAGCAATTGGAGCAAATATTTCCATAGTTTCTCGGGCAATAAATTTTTGTTTATTTATCGGCAAAGAAGATAAAGTTCTTAAATTATGCAAACGATCGGCTAATTTAATTAAAATTACCCTGATATCCTTAGCCATAGCCAAGAAAATTTTGCGTAAATTTACCGCTTGATCTTCTTCGATAGTTAAATCAAAATCTTCAATATTTTCTTTTGACTGGCTGATAACAGTAAGTTTAGTTACTCCATCTACTAAAAGAGCCGCCTCTTCGCCAAATTTCTCTTTAATCTCCAAGATGCTTGCCTTAGTGTCTTCAACGGTATCATGCAATATAGCCGCGGCAATTGTAACAACGTCTAAATGAAGCTCGGCTAATATATTAGCTACTTCTAAAGGATGAAGAATAAAAGGCTCTCCTGAAATTCTTACCTGTCCTTGGTGAGCGGATAATGAAAATTCATAGACTTTCTTTAGAAAATCTAAATCAGCTTCTTTATCATACTGACTTATCTTATCAATAAGTTCAGAAATCCCCATAATTTTTATTATAACATAGATTATCTATTTCTTGCAAAATTTGACTTTTTTTAATGATATGTTAAAATAAAATAATAAAATATAAGCTTAGGAGAAAAATGAGTATTAATAATTATAAAGATTATGGATGGGAATATTTACTTGATAAAATAAGTAATAAATTTTTTTTGGTAAATTTAATTTTTAAAAGAATTAAACAAAAAATTTCCAGTATCTCTTTAGAAGAAAAAATATCCAATAATATTATTTATAAAGTAGTCAAAGAAATTGAAGATGGAAAAATTAATTTTAAAATTAAAACTTTACCTAAATTAATTAGTCCTATGGATAGAATTGAAACTTTAAGAGAATTTAAATTTTCTGAATCACCCAAAGAAAGTAAAATTAAAAGGAAAATCCCTCTCAAAGGCAGAAAATAAACTTAAATTAATATTTATATAACTTAATTATGCTTGCATTTTAATAAGTTAATGAGCGAAGGTTATGGTTTTTGGGGAAAGATTTTAAAAATTAATCTTTCTTCTTTAAAATATAAAGTAATTTCTTTAGAAGAAAAAAACTTAAGGAACTATTTTTTAGGCAGCGGATTAGCTGCTTTATTATTTTATAAAGAATATTTTGATAATTTTATAAATTATCCAGCTTTGCATTCTAAAAATCCTTTAATAATTTTAAGCGGCCTTTTTACCGGAACAATGACGCCTACCGCTTGTAAAGTTAATTTCTGCGGAAAATCACCTTTAACCGGAATTTGGAATGAATCTACAGTAGGTGGATT
>JACPDS010000223.1 GCA_016183885.1 Armatimonadota bacterium | reverse complement strand
CTCATTTTTGTCTTAGGACATCCTGGTTCTACCAGACGCCTCATTACTTATGCCCAGCTAAAATTTGAAAAAAATTACTTCTATCCTTATTATTTAAAAATATTAAATCATAAGCTTAATTTACTAAATAATTACTCTAAAATAGGCAAGGAACAAAAAAGAAGAGCGGGAGGCTTAATTTTCAGTTTTCAAAATTCAATAAAAGTTTCTAAGGGCGAATATCAAGGATTGCTTAATCCCAAAAATATAAAAAAATTTGAAAATCAGGAAAAAAATTTAAAAACTAAATTAAATAAAAATCCTAAAATTAAAAAAGAAGTAGAAGCTTCATTTAATAACATTGAGAAAGCTTGCGAAAAATATAAATCTAAATTTAATGAAATAAAGTTTAAAAAATTTCAAGGGTATAAATTACCCAATATGGCCGCTTCAATAGTTTTATATGTGCATGAAATAAAAAAACCTGATGGTGAAAGATTGGACGGCTTTCATGACTCAGAACTTGAAAGCTGGAAATTTCGCATGCTTTCTCCCGCTCCAATTTATAAAGATCTGGAAGAAATTTTACTTATAGATGCCTTAAAACAAACTTTAGAAAAATTTGGTTATAAAGATAAATTTGTTAAAATACTGCTTGGCGGAAAGACTCCTGAAATTCAAGCTTTTAAATTAATTAAAAAAACACGCTTAGATGATCCAAAATACAGAAAAGCTCTTATTGAAGGAGGAGAAAAAACAGTTTTGCAATCAGATGATTCTCTGATTAAATTAGCTTTAAAATTAGAACCTTATATCAGGGAAATGATAAAATGGGAGGAAGATAATATCGAAAGCGTTGTAACTTCTTCTTCAGAAAAAATTGCCTCTGCCCGTTTTAAAATATATGCTAAAACAACCTATCCAGATGCCACTTTTACCCTGCGCCTTGCATATGGAAGCGTAAAAGGATACCCAATGAATGGAACCCTTGCTCCTTATAATACTACTTTCTATGGACTCTATGATCGCTTTTACAGTTTTGATCGAAAAGATGATTGGTCTCTCCCGGAAAGTTATATTAAAAATAAAGAAAAAATTAATTTAGAAGTCCCGGTTAATTTTGTCTCTACCGCTGATATAATAGGAGGAAACTCCGGAAGTCCCGTTATTAATAAAAATGCTGAATTAGTTGGGCTGATTTTTGACGGAAATATTGAAAGTTTAGCGGGAGATTTCATTTATTCTATTGCCGCTAATCGAGCCGTAGCCGTTCATCCCGGAGCGATTATTGAAGTCTTGCAAAAAATTTATCAGGCTCAAAATTTAGCGGATGAAATTTTAAAAAATTAATCCTGAAGCCATTCTAAATAAAGGGAAAAAATTAATTTTTAACGAAATCCTATTTTTTCCAAATACTTTTTAAAGAAAGGAAAGAAAATAATGGATACAGCTATCATGGATTTAAATCAAGAAATTTTAGAAAAATATAAAAATTATTATAATCCTTCTTTAGCCAGACTTTTAAAATTCAGCGGGTACGCTACTATCGAAACTAAAGGAGAAGGAGTATATATAATCGACCATTTGGGAAATAAATTTTTAGATTGTCATGGAGGATTTGGCGTTTTTGCAGCCGGGCATTGCCATCCTAAAATCATCGAAGCTGTAAAAAAACAATTGGAAATGCTCCCGCTTTCAGCTAAAGTATTTTTAAATAAACCATTAGCGGAATTAGCTGAAATGCTGGCTAAAATTACTCCGGGGAATCTTCAATATTCTTTTTTTTGCAACTCCGGCGCAGAAGCTGTTGAAGGAGCGCTTAAATTAGCCAGATTATATACTAAAAAAACAAAAATCATCTCCGCGCTCGGAGCTTTTCATGGAAAAACTATGGGTTCTTTATCTGTTTCGGGAAGAGAACTTTATAAAAAACCTTTTGAACCTCTTATCCCGGATTTTATTCAAGTGCCATTTGCCGATTTAGAAAATTTAGAAAAAGCTATTGATGAAAAAACCGCCGCTGTAATCTTAGAACCTATTCAAGGAGAAGGGGGAATTATTTTCCCTCCGCAAAATTATTTATCAGAAGTAAGAAAACTTTGCACAGACAAAAAAATTCTTTTAATTATTGATGAAATTCAAACCGGCTTAGGCAGAACAGGAAAAATGTTTGCCTGCGAACATTTTCAAATTGCTCCCGACATTATGCTCTTAGGCAAAGCGCTAGGAGGGGGAGTAATGCCTATCGGAGCTTTTATTGGGACAAAAGAAGTCTGGCAGCCATTTTTTGAAGCTCCTTTAATTCATACCTCTACTTTTGGAGGAAGTGAATTAGCCTGTATAGCTGGCTTAGAGGCTTTAAAAGTCATTCAAGAAGAAAATCTTCCTCAAAATGCCAAAGAACAAGGTAATTATTTATTAACGAAACTTAAAGAAATTAAAGAAAAATATCCTCAAATTATTGCAGAAGCAAGGGGTTTAGGTTTAATGATTGGCGTGGAAATGGTTAAAGAAGGTTATGCAGGAGGAGTTATTTTTGAAATGGCTCGTCAAAAAGTGATTGGAGCTTATACTTTAAATATGCCTAAAGTAATTCGTTTTGAACCGCCTTTAATTATTAAAAAAGAAGAAATAGATTTTGCTTTAGATGTTTTTGAAAAAAGTATTTCTAAGGTGCAAAAACAATTTATCAAAAATTAAAATAATTTTTAAGAAAGGAATTTTAAAAATGCCCTATGTAAAAAAATCGTTATTAATTAAAGGGAAATCCCAAGATATTTATGAACTTACCAAAAAAATGGAAGAATATCCTAAATTTATGCGGGATGTAGAAAGCGTAAAAGTATTGGAACGCAAAAACAATTCCACTATTACTGAATGGATTACTAATGTAGACGGCACTCCAATTATCTGGAAAGAACTTGACAATTTTGATGATGAAAATAAAATAATAAAATATAAATTAATCGAAGGCGATTTAGATAAATTTGAAGGAGAATGGACTTTTGAAGAAAATCAAGAGGGAACATTAGTTTCTTTAGGAGTAGATTTTGATTTTGGAATTCCTTCTTTAACTGAATTAATCGGTCCTACTTTAAAATTAAAAGTAGAAGAAAATTCTCAAATGATGCTGGAAGGCTTAAAACAAAAAATTGAAGGAACAAAATAAAAAATAAGTGGAAAAATTTGCTTTTTTAATTCATCCTTTAGACATTAAAGATGTAATACGCTTTGAACCTAAAGCTTCTCAAAAAAGAGAAGCTTTAGTTGAAAAAGTATTAGATTGGATGCCCCCTTTTAAAGTTTCTACTATCACCGGAATGAAAACTCAAAATGGAAAGACTTTAGAAGGTTATTTTATTGTTATTCCTTTAATGCCGCATCAATTCTTAAATCTAGAGCGTTCCATAGTTTATAAAAAAATTATCCATGGAGGAAAAATCGCGGAATCACTAGGAGCAAAAATCTTAGGATTAGGCGGTTTTACCTCAGTAGTGGGAGATGCGGGAATAAACATTTCTCAAAATTTAAATATTGCCGTTACGAGTGGAAATAGCTATACTATTGCCACTGCGATTGAAGCTACGCTGCTGGCGGCTAAAATGTTAAATATAAATCTTAAATATACTAATGCCGCGATAATTGGAGCCTCAGGTTCAATCGGCAGTGTCTGCGCTCAAATTCTAGCTAAAGAAATCCCTCATTTAACTTTAATTGCCAGAAATCTCCCTCGATTAAAAAAAATCGCCCAAATGATTCAAGAACGCTATGGAGGAAAAATAGAGATTTCTACCGATCTTAGTTTGGGAATTAGAAATGCCGATATAATTATCAGCGCTAGTTCTTCAGGAGGCATTATTAAATCTTCCGACCTTAAAATAGGCTCGGTGATTTGCGATGTAGCTTTGCCTCATGATGTTTGCCGCGAGGTGGCGATGTTAAGAGAAGATGTTTTAGTAATTGAAGGGGGATTAGTAAAACTTCCGGGAAATATAAATTTAAACTATGATTTTGGTTATCCTAAGGGTCTAGCTTTAGCCTGTATGGCAGAAACAATGATTTTAACCCTGGAAGGAAAATATGAAAATTTTAGTCTGGGGAGAGAAATAAAAATTGAGAAAGTGGAAGAAATCACTGAATTAGCCAAGAAACACGGCTTTAAATTAGCTGGTTTTAGAAGTTTTGACCAAATTGTTAGCAATGAAAAGATTGAAAAAATAAAAAATTTTATAAGAAAAAAAGAAGGAAAATTTCTTATTCATCCTGTTTAAATGAAAGGAGAATAAAATTTTGAGAAAAATTGTTAGTGTTTCTTTAGGTTCTTCTAAAAGAGACCATAGCGCGGAAGTAGAACTTTTAGGAGAAAAATTTGAAATAAAAAGAATCGGCACTGACGGAGATTTTAAAAAAGCTCAAAAATTATTAATTGAGTTAGATGGAAAAGTAGATGCGATTGGGTTGGGAGGATTAGATATTTATCTTTACACCCGTAATGAGCGCTATGCTCTAAAAGATGGATTGCGCTTGAAAGAAGTAGTAAAAAATACGCCGGTAGTCGATGGAAGCGGTTTAAAAAATACTTTAGAAAGGGAGGTAGTAAAATATTTATTAAATGAAGATAAATTTAAACTTAAAGAGAAAAAAATTTTAATGGTTTCAGCGATGGATCGTTTTGGAATGGCCCAGGCTTTTTGGGAAGCTGGATGCAAAATGATCTTTGGAGATTTAATTTTTGCTCTGCAAATTGATAAACCAATTTTCTCTTTGGAAGAATTAGAAGAATATGCCAAAAAACTTCTTCCTGAAATTTGCAAACTTCCAATCAGCTTTTTATATCCGGTAGGCAAAGAACAAGAAAAAGAACCGGAAGAAAAATATGTTAAATATTATAATGAATCCGATTTAATTGCCGGAGATTTTCATTTTATAAAAAAATATCTGCCAAAAAATCTGCAAGGGAAAATTATTCTCACTAATACAGTTACTAAAGAAGATTTAGAAAATTTAAAAGCTAAAAACGTTAGTTATTTAATTACTACCACTCCGGAATTTCAAGGCCGATCTTTTGGAACAAATGTTTTAGAAGCGGCGCTTTTAGCAATATTACAAAAAAAATGGGAAGAAATTACTCCAAATGACTATCTAAATTTAATCAATAAACTAAAATTTAAGGCGAGAATTGAAAAACTTAATTAACTTATTAAGTTAAGGAGGAAAAATGATAAACCACAGAGATCACAGAGGGATTTAATTTTTTTTCAATACTTTGTATTGAAAAGATATAAATTCTCTGTGCCCTCTACAATTATTTTTAACAAGGATTTATGTAATTAAAAGATAAATTTTTAAGAGAACGCAGAGTCTTGTTTCTAGAAGGATAAGATTCCGCCAAAGGCGGAAAAAAATTTTTTTCTCTGTGCGCTCTGTGTTTAACATAGGAGGAAAAATGCAAGAAAAAGAAATTATTCTTACTCCGGATGGTTTAAAAAAATTAGAAGAAAAACTACATCATTATAAATCTCATCAGAGAAAAGAAGTGGCGGAGCGCATTCGTCAAGCTAAAGAATTTGGAGAAATCGGAGAAAATTCTGAATATGAAGACGCTAAGGCAGAACAATCTTTTGTTGAAGGAGAAATTGCCAATTTAGATAATTTAATCCGTCATGCCAGAGTAATAGATGAAAAAGAAGTTCATACCGATATTGTTAGTTTAGGTTCAACGGTATCTATAGAAAATATAAAAAATAATGAAAAATTAGAATTTACTATTGTAGGAACGGCGGAATCCGATCCATCCCAAAAGAAAATTTCTAATGAATCTCCTATGGGAATGGCTCTTATAAACAGAAAAAAGAATCAAATTGTAGATGTAAAAACTCCTGCTGGAAAAAGTCAATATAAAATTTTAAAAATATCTAAAAAAATATTCTAAAAAATGTTTGAACAAGAGACTCTTAATGAACAAATTTTACAGCGTAAAAAACATTTAGAAGAGCTTTATCATTTAAACCTTAATCCTTATGGAGAAAGATTTTTTATTAATTCTTCCATACTTAAATTATTAGAAAAATATCAAAATTTATCTCCCGGGGAAAATAAAACTGAAGAAATTAGTATTGCCGGAAGATTAATGGCTTTAAGAGAACACGGCAAAGCTACTTTTGGAAATATTGCCGATTTAAACTCTAATATTCAAATTTATTTTAGAGAAAATATAATCGGAAAAGAAAATTATAAAATTTTAAAATATCTTGATTTAGGAGATATTTTAGGTCTTAGCGGGGAAATTTTCCGCACCCATAAAGGGGAATTGACAATAGCGGTAAAAAAATTTAAAATTCTATCCAAGGCTCTTCATCCGCTGCCTGAAAAATGGCATGGTCTTAAAGATCCTGAACTGCGCTATCGTCAGCGTTATTTAGATTTAATTATTAATCCTAAAATAAAAGAATTATTTAGTTTAAGAAGTAAAATTATCTCTGAAGTTCGAAATTTTTTAGATATTCAAGGATTTATAGAAGTAGAAACACCAGTAATGAGTTTACTGGCTGGAGGAGCCAGCGCTCGTCCTTTTACCACTTTCCACAATGCTTTAAAATTAAATTTGTATTTACGCATTGCCACAGAACTTTATTTAAAACGCTGTATTGTGGGGGGATTAGAAAAAGTTTATGAAATTGGAAGAACTTTCCGCAATGAAGGAATTTCTACAAAACATAATCCTGAATTTACGATGTTAGAACTTTATGAAGCTTATTCTGATTATCATGGGATGATGGAAATTACTGAAAATTTAATTAATCATTTAGCCAAAAATGTAATAAAAAATTATGAAATTCAATTTAAAAAAGACATAATTAACTTAAAACCTCCTTATTCCAAAATCACTTATACTGAAGCTTTAAAAAAATTTTCCGATTTAGATTTAGATAAATTAAGAAATTATGAATTTGCTGTAAATACAGCTAAAAAATTAGGAATTTCTATGGAAGGCGCTTCTTTAACTCATCTTTTAGATAAAATTTTTGAAATCGCTGTTGAACCTCATTTAATCCAGCCTACTTTTATTTTAGATTATCCAATTGAACTTTCTCCTTTAGCAAAAAAGAAAGAAGATGACCCGAACTTAACTTACCGTTTTGAATTATTTATCGCTAATTTTGAAATTGCCAACGCTTTTTCCGAATTAAACGACCCCCAAGACCAAAGAAAAAGATTTGAAGAACAATTAGAATTAAAAGCTTCTGGAGATGAAGAAACTCATCCAATGGATGAAGATTACTTACAAGCTTTAGAATATGGAATGCCTCCTACCGGAGGAATAGGTATCGGAATTGACCGCTTAATTATGCTTTTTACCACT
>JACPDS010000226.1 GCA_016183885.1 Armatimonadota bacterium | reverse complement strand
TCTGACCCTATTTCTTTTATTATTCGGGAATCTTCGCAATACTTAACCAAAAATCCGCTATTAATTTTATTGTAAGAAGAAATTGGTTAAATTCAATCGGTTTAACAATATAGCAGTTAGCTTGAAGTTCATAAGCTTTACAAATATTTTCTTTCGTATCGGAAGTGGAAAAAATTATTACCGGAATTTTCTGCAAATTTTTATCGGATTTTATTTCTTTTAATACCTCAAAGCCGTTTTTCTTTGGCAATTTTAAATCTAATAAAATAAGATCGGGACTAGGAACAGAGCTGTATTTTCCTTTTTTATATAAAAAATCTATCGCATCTTGCCCATTTTTAATTATATGTAAATTATTTTTAATTTTAAATTCATAAAAGGATTCTAAAGTTAAGCGGATATCATCGGGATTATCCTCAATCATTAAAATTTCAATATTTTTAATATTATTTGTCATAGATTTTCTAAATTTTTAGGAATCGTGAAATAAAATATAGAGCCTTTGTTTTTTTCTGATTCAACCCAAATTTTCCCTCCGTGGCGCTCGACAATTTTTTTGCAAATAGCCAACCCTAAACCAGTGCCGGTATATTCGTCTTCGCTATGCAGTCTATTAAACGGTATAAAAATAGAATCTTTATACTCCATATCAATCCCTATGCCGTTATCCTGAACTAAAAATAAATATTCTGAATTTTTTAATTTTGCTTCTATATGAATTTTAGGACTTTCGGCGGCGCTTTTAAATTTAATTGAATTGCTGATTAAATTTTGAAATAACTGCATTAATTGAGCATCATATCCCATTACAAGAGGAAGATTATCATAAGTAATAAGAGCATTATTTTCTTTAATATGCATTTTTAAATTATCCAGAACATTAAGGAGAATTTTTTCGCAATCAACTAAAGCAAAAGGTTTAATTTCCATAGCTATTCTTGAATAGATTAAAAGGTCGTCAATAAAAGCATTCATCCTTTTTGCTCCGGCTACAGCATAGGAAATATATTCATTAGCTTTGGAATCTAATTTGTCTTTATAACGATTTTCTAATAATTGCAAATAGCCGATTATTGAACGTAAAGGCTCCTTCAGGTCATGAGAAGTATTATAGGCAAATTGTTTTAATTCGTTATTTAACAATTCTAATTTGTTAGAAGCATCTTTAATTTCTTTTTCTACTTTTTGGCGCTCGGATATATCTTTTACGATTCCCCACATTCCTTTGTTTCTTCCGCCTTTATCTTTTATTATCCATGCCCTGACTTCTATAGGCAATATTGTCCCGTCTTTTTTAATATATTCTTTTTCATATAAGTCAGAATAGCCTCGTTTAATTATTTGTTCCTCGACAATTTTTTTCTCGATTTCATGCCACCTTTGAGGAGTTATATCCTGATAAGTTAAATGCTTAATTTCTTCCAGAGTATAACCCAGCAAATTTAAATAAGCTTGGTTAGCTTCAATAAAATTTCCCCGCATATCAGTCACCACAGTTCCATCTTTAATGGAATTATATAAGTCATAATATCTTTGTTTAACTTCTAATAATTCATCTTGTTCTTTTTTAAATTCGGCAATATTTTTCATATTTACCACGACATGAGTAATTTTGCCGGATTTATCTTTTATAAATGAACGAGAAAGCAGGACAGGGATTTTTTTACCCTTTTTAGAAATAAGAGTAAAATTTATTTCAGAAGACGGTTCTCCCCGCAATGATTTTTCAAAATGTTCCAAAACTTTCGGCGCATCTTCAGGAGCTACAAATCCGCCGCTTATAAAGTCAATCGGACTTTTTCCAATAAATTCATTTGGGCTTAAAGCTGTCATTTTCGCAAGCGCTTTATTAACAAAGAGTATTTTTCCATTTTTGCTGTTATGTATTAATACTCCCTCATCCATAGATTCTATAATTATTTTTTCGGCTATTATTCTTTCTTGTTCACTCCGTCCAGTTTCAAATATTATGTTAATCATTAAAGCGATAAATTCAAAAATATAGATAATGTTCGGGTTGATAAGATTGGGTCTTTTATCGCAAAACTGGAGCAAGCCGATGATTTTACCCTTAGTTTTAATAGGAATAGAAACAGCCGATTCAAAACCTTCTCTCAAACATGTAGAGCGGATATTATTTATTTTTGGATTTTCTTTTTTTATAAGATTGAAAGTTTCTGAAAGATTATTTGAGAAAAAAATTCCCTCGTCAGTAAAATAAGGCGCATCTGGTTTTATCTTTTTGGATAAAACCGCTCCGCAGATACATTCTAAAGAAAAATCTTCTTTTTGATCCAGACTAATCTTTTTAGTTTGAGCGAAGTTAGATATAAAATTTTCTTTGTTTAAAAAATCATCTGAAAAACCTTTTGTATAATAATAAGGAAAATCATTTTCATCAATGATTCTTAAGCCGATAGCTTCAAAATCCGTATATTCTTTAATAAAATGCAGAATATCATAAATAGCTTCATCCCAAGATTCAGCGGAATTTAAATAATTAAAAATATCTTTAATTAATATCTGGATTTCTTTTAATTGTTCAATATATATTTTTTTGCTTTTAGCGTTTTTTAATAATAATTTACTCATTTTTATAAATATGATATGAAATTATAATTCTAAATTAGTTTTAATAATACCTTCTTTAATTATTCTCCTGTGATTTTCTACTTAAATGCAAGGGGTTGCGGATTCATCCGATATTTGAATTTTGAACATTCAAATTTTGATATTGTTTAGAATTTAGATATTAGAATTTAGGATTTCTTTAACTTGCAGGAAATCTAATCTAAAATCTAGTAAAAGTTATTATGCCTAAAGAATGTTTTTATCTCACCACTCCGATATATTATGTAAATGCCGCTCCTCATATCGGCCATGCTTATACCACCATTTGCGCGGATGTAATTTCCCGTTATTATAAATTAACCGGAAGAGAAACTTTTTTTTTAACCGGCACCGATGAACATGGGGCTAAAATTGCTCAAAGCGCTCAAAAATACGGAAAAACGCCGCAAGAATTTTGCGATTTAATTTCTCAAAAATATAAAGAAGCCTGGAAAAAATTAAATATTAATTATGACTATTTTATTAGAACAACTGAAGAGCGTCATAAAAAAGCTTTAATAAAATTTATCGAAAGCCTTAACGCAAGCGGAAAAATTTACAAGGGAAAATATCAAGGGCTTTATTGTTTAGGCTGTGAAAAGTTTATTATTCAAGGAGAATTGCACTCAGGACTTTGTCCCGACCATAAAACAAAACCGGAATTAATCGAAGAAGAAAATTATTTTTTTAAGCTTTCGGATTATCAAAAAACATTAATTAATTTAATTGAAAATAATATCTTAGAAATTCAGCCGGAAATCAGGAAAAACGAAGTTTTAGGAAAATTAAAATCAGGCTTGGAAGATATTAGTATTTCACGGGCAAATTTGTCATGGGGAATTCCTCTGCCTTTTGATTTATCTCAAACTATTTATGTTTGGGTTGACGCTTTAACTAATTACATTTCCGCTATCGGTTATGAAGACGATCCTGAAAAATTTAATAAACTTTGGCCGGCTGATTTACATTTAATTGGAAAGGATATTCTTTGGTTTCATTGTGTAATCTGGCCGGCTTTACTTTTAGCAGGAGGCTTGCCTTTACCGAAAAAAATTTTTGTGCATGGATTTTTTACTTTAAGCGGAGAAAAAATGAGTAAAACTTTAGGAAATGTAATGGACCCGATTGATTTAACCGATCAATTAGGAGAAGATGTTCTGCGTTATTTTCTTTTAAGAGAAGCTACCTTTGGATTAGACTTTAATTTTTCCCAGGAAGCCGTAAAAAGAAGATTAAATAATGATTTAGCCAATGATTTAGGCAATCTTTTAAGTCGAACTTTAACAATGATTAAAAAATATTTTGACGGTTCTTTAGAAGCCTATTTAAATTTTCAAGAAGAAATTTTAAAAAATTTAGCTCTGGAAACAATAAAAAACTATCAAGAATTTATGGAAAATTTAAAATTTAAAGAAGCTTTAGAAGAAATCTGGAAATTAATCGCAAGAGCCAATAAATATATTGAAGAAAAAGCTCCCTGGAAGATGTATAAAGAAAAAGAAATCTTAAAAATTCAAGAGGTATTATATAATCTTGCTGAAAGCTTAAAAATAACCGCTTTGTTAATTTTCCCATTTATGCCTAAAAGCGCTAAAAATATCTGGGAACAATTGGGATTTGAAGAAAAAATTGAAGATTTAAAAATTACAGAATTAAAATGGGGCAAAACCGGCAAAATTAAAATTAACCCTAAAGGCATACTTTTTCCTAAAATATAATGTTAATTGATACCCATATTCATTTAGATGATCAAATTTATCAGAAAGATTTAAAATTACTCCTCCAAAAGGCAGAAAAATTAGATATTCAAGCTTTTATCAATCCCGGTTCCACTTTCTCTTCCAATTACGAAATTCTTAAATTAACTAAGATTTTCCCCCAAATTTATCCGGCCATGGGAGTTCATCCCTATGAAGCCGAAAGTTTAAATGAAGAAAAATTCTACGAACTTAAAAAACTTTGCAGGGAAAATTATCCAATTGCTATTGGGGAAATAGGCTTGGATTTTCATTATAATTTTAGCGGGCATGTTAAACAAAAAGAAGTTTTCAGAGATCAGCTTAAATTAGCCGAAGAGTTTGATTTGCCGGTTATTATTCATAGCCGTAAAGCTGAAGAAGAGGTTGTAAAAATTTTAAAAGAATTTAAATTAAAAGGGGTAGTGCATTGTTTTTCAAGCAATTGGGATACAGCGCAAAAATTTTTAGATTTAGATTTTTTTCTAGGAATTACCGGGATAATTACCTTCCCAAAAGCTTATGATTTGCAGGAAGCGCTAAAAAAAATCCCCATAGAGAAGATTTTAATTGAAACCGACGGCCCTTATTTAGCCCCGGCGCCTTATCGGGGAAAGCCTAATCTGCCTGAATATTTAATTTATATTTTAGAAAAAATCGCTTTAATTAAAAATTTATCTATAATCCGTCTAAAAGAGCAAATTTTTAGAAATACTTACG
>JACPDS010000221.1 GCA_016183885.1 Armatimonadota bacterium | reverse complement strand
TTATTTTTAATTTTAATTTTCAGATTTTCTTCTTCTTTTCTAAGTTCGTTTAAATTTTGCGAAATATTTTCTTTTCGCTCTTCAATTAAAGTTAAAAAGTCTTCTTGTTTCTGCGTTTCTAAATAAAATAAATTAACATCATGGTGCTCTAACTCAATTTGGCGTTCTATTTCCAAAAATAAACTTTTATTCTCCAGATACTCATTGCGCGCTTGATTAATTTCTAAATTTAAATTGGATTCGCTTAATTTAATTTTTTCTTCTTCTTTTTTTAAAGGCAGATATTTTTCTTCATTTTTCTTTAATTCTAAGCTGAAATAAATTTCTTCTAATTCTTTTAATTTTTCGCAAGAATGTTTATAACGGCGAAATTTTTGAAGCTGTCCTTCTAAATTTTTAAGCTGTCCAGAAAGTTCTAAAATAATATCTTTTAAACGGATTAAATTATTATTAGTTTGCTCTAACTTTCTTAAAGATTCTTTTTTCTTGAATTTGTATTTATTGGTAGCGGATATTTCTTCTAAAATTTCTCGGCGGTCAAGACTGCCTAAAAGAACTTTTTCGACTTCATTTTGACTTAAAAAACAAAGCCCTCCCTGTCCTATCCCCGTTCCCATTAAAAGCTCTTGAATATCGCGCAAGCGGCAGCTTGTTTTATTGATAAAATGCTGATTATAGCCTTCTCTAAAAATTTGCCGGGTTATTAAAACTTCTTCAAATTCTAAAGGCAGAATTTTTTGAGAATTATCAAATAAAACACTCGCTTCCGCCATTCCCAAAGGTTTTTTGAATTTTGAGCCGTTAAAAATAAATTCTTCCGTTTTATTCCCCCGTAAAATTCTGCTGCTTTGCTCTCCCAAACAAAAACGCAAAGCGTCCATAAGATTGCTTTTCCCTCCGCCATTAGGACCAACAATAACGGTAATTCCCGGAGAAAATTCTAATTCAATTTTATCGGAAAAGCTTTTAAATCCCCGCAGGATTAATTTTTTAAGATACATAACTTTAAAATTATTCTTTATTTGAAAATAGAATCCTTTTAAGGCTTAAGCAGGATTTTAAAGTTTGATATAGGATTTATTAATTTATGTTTAAAAATTACTCGTAAAAATTTAATTGAAATAGGCAATCGTTTAAGGGAAAAATTCGGAAGCGGAATCTTAGCTTGGCGGATTTTGTTAAAATTAGAAAAATATCAAAATTATGTGATTGATTCAATTCGAAATCCTCTTGAAGTAGAAACTTTGCGCATAAAAGAAGATTTTATTTTAATCAGCATGGAAGCTCCCGACAAATTACGTTTCAAGCGCATAAAGAAACGCGCAAGAGAAAATGACCCTAAAACTTTTAAAGATTTTTTGTTTTACGAAGCTCAGGAAGAAAGCAAAATAAATACCCATCAGCAGGTAAATATTTGTCAAAAAATGGCGGATTTTACTTTGCATAATAAAGGAATCTTAAAAAAATTTTACGAACAAATCGATAGTTTTCTTAAAAAAAAATTGTTCAAACAAATTCGCCCTTCATGGGATGAATATTTTTTAGAAATCGCGCGCGTGGCAGCTTCCCGCAGTAATTGCATGAAAAGAAAAGTGGCGGCGATTATTATAAAAGACAAAAGGATTATTTCTACCGGATATAACGGCACCCCCCGTAAAACTAAAAATTGTAATGAAGGAGGCTGTCCCCGCTGCAATAATTTAGCTGACTCCGGAACTAATTTAGAAGAATGTTTTTGTTCACATGCCGAAGAAAATGCTATCACTCAAGCGGCTTATCATGGTATTTCCCTGCAGAACAGCCTTTTATATTCTACTTTTTCTCCTTGTTTAATTTGCGCTAAAATGATTATTAATGCTGGAATAAAAGAAGTTGTTTATAATTCGGATTATCCTTTAGCGGAAATATCTCTAAATCTTTTAAAAGAAGCTCAAATTAAAGTACGCAGTTTAAAGGAATAAAATAGTGAATAGTGAATAAAATTAAGCATTACTTTCGCGGAGGAATTGTGAAAAGAAAAGTTAAATTTAAAATTTCTTTCTACTTTATCTTTTTTTATTTTCTGCTTATTCAGATAGTTTTTGCGGAAACTCCTGAAATAAAACCTTGGCTTAATCTCGATAAATTAAATAATTTGCTTGGAGTGATTATTTTAACTCTTTGCATTACTTGGTTTATTTATCATGCTAAACGCGGGAAAGAATTATATGTAAGAAGAATTGCCGGGCTTTCCGCTGTTGATGAAGCGGTAGGGAGAGCCACAGAAATGGGGAAACCTGTTTTATATATTACCGGTTTAGCTGATATTGATGATATTCAAACATTAACTTCTCTTTCAATTTTAGGCTATATTGCTCAAAAAACCGCTGAATATGAAACTTCACTGCTTGTTCCCTGCTGCCGATCAATTGTAATGAGCACTGCTCAAGAAGTGGTAAAAGAATCGCATCTAAAAGCCGCTCGTCCGGATACTTACAGGAGAGATAATATTTATTATCTCTCCGATGATCAATTTGGTTTTGTGGCAGGAGTAGATGGAATAATGTTAAGAGAAAAACCTGCCGCTAATTTTTATTTTGGGAAATTTTATGCTGAATCTTTAATTTTAGCGGAAACCGGGCATTCTACAGGAGCAATCCAAATTGCAGGAACGGCTGAATCTACACAGCTTCCATTTTTCGTGGCTGCTTGTGATTATACGCTCCTTGGAGAAGAATTATACGCCGCTTCAGCTTACCTTTCTAAAAATCCATTAGAGGTAGGCAGTCTTAAAGGACAGGATGTGGGAAAATTTATTTTTTTATTGGCAATTATCTTGGGCTGTATTTTAGTTACTTTTAAATATGACTGGATTATAAATTTATTTAAAACTTAAAAAGGAGAAATAGCAACCACTAAAGAGTGCAGAGAAATTTAATTTTTTCCGTTGCAAAACAGTGGAAAAATAATTCTAAATAAACTCTGTGACCTCTAAAGATTATTTTTAGGAAAATTAGATAAATAATAAATATATAAAAATTCTATAGAGAACACAGAATCCTGCCAAAGGCGGGAAAACAATCACCCTCTGTGCGCTCAATGGTTAAAAAGGAGCTAAAATGAAAAGACAACTTCCGCTTTATATTACTTTTATTACAGGCTTAGCGATGTTAATTCAATTTTATATGCCTAAAATTGAATTTGTAGGAGATATCTTCCAAAAATGGTTTGCGATTATTGTTGTTTTTGCTTATATTTTAGGAGCAGGAAGTTTAATTTTAGTTAACGGTCAAAAAATTTTAAAAGCTTCTCCCGGATGGGGTTATAATTTAGTTTTAATAATAGGTTTGTTTGGAATGTTTTTTATTGGAATATTTTTTGGAATTAGCAAGGGACCCTTTAATTTTTTATTTAATTATGTTTTTACTCCGCTTTCTGCCACTATGTTTTCTCTTTTAGCTTTTTTTATTGCTTCAGCGGCATTCCGGGCTTTTAAAGCTAAAACTCCTGAAGCTACATTGCTTCTTTTAACGGCTTTTATCGTAATGATTGGAAGAGTTCCTATTGGAGAAGTTATTTGGAATCATATCCCCTTTTTATCACAATGGTCCTTAAATGATTTAATTGAAAGATGGATTATGGGGGCTTTTAATACTGCCGGTCAGAGGGCAATTCTTTTAGGGGCTTCAATTGGTTTAATTTCCGTTTCTTTAAAAATTCTCCTGGGAATTGAACGGGGTTATTTAGGTGGAGAATAAATGTTAAATAAACTAAAAAATATAGATCGGAGGATTATTTTTATTTTTATTTTTTTAGCAGTCTTAATTCCTTTACTTAAACCAATAAATTTACCAACTCAAGTTAGCCAGCCTGTTCAAAATATTTATGATTTTGTAGAAAAAATTCCCGAAGGCAAGATTGTTTTAATGTCTTTTGATTACGGCCCTTCTACAAAAATTGAAATTAACCCTATGGCTTTATCTCTAGTTAGGCAATGTTTTAGAAGGAATTTACGCATTGTGGGAATATGCCTTTGGCCTGAAGGAGCAAATTTAAGCCGAGAAGTTTTTAATCTCTTAAGTAAAGAATATCATAAAGAATATGGGAAAGATTATGTTAATTTAGGTTTTAAGGCCGGGGGAGAGCCAACTTTAGTAAGTTTAGGAAAAGTTGGATTTAAAGAACTTTGCCCCCAAGATATTGATAATAAACCTATTAAAGAACTTCCTTTAATGCAGGAAATAAATAAATATGATAGTTTTGCTTTGGTTTTAACTTTTTCCGCAGGCGTCCCGGGCATTAAAGAATATATTCGAGTAACAGCTTCTCAATATAAAATACCAGTAGCCGGAGGATGTACAGCGGTATCGGCTTCAGAAATGTATCCTTTTTTAGCTTCAGGACAACTTTTAGGGTTAATGGGAGGTTTAAAGGGAGCCTCGGAATATGAGAAATTAGTTGGAGCTCCGGGTGATGCTATCAAAGGCATGGATGCTCAATCAGTGGCTCATTTATTAATTGTTTTATTAATTATTTTTACTAATCTGATTTATTTTTTAGAAAAAGCCAAAAAGAAAACTTAAGGAGATGGTATGATAAATCTCCCCGAAGTAACATCGGGGTGTACTCTGTGGTTAAGATAGGAGGAAAAATGACAGGAATTGAAATTATCGGAATCTGGATCGGAGCTTTTTTAACTTTATGTATTTTTAGTTTCTTATATAAAGATAATCCTTTTTATAAATTTGCTGAATATTTATATGTAGGAGTATCAGCAGGATATGTTATGGCGATTGATTATCAAAATGTTTTAAGACCCAATCTTTTTGATAATTTAGCCAAAGCCGGGAATACTTTATTAAAAACAGGAAAAATTATTTCTGAATGGTGGTATTTAGTCCCCTGTATTTTAGGAATCATGCTTTTAATGCGCTTAATTCCTAAAATAAGCTGGGCGAGCCGCTTCACTTTAGCTTTTATAGTAGGCTTGGGAGCAGGAATTAATATTGTTTATACTATGCAGGCTCAAGTTTTAAAACAAATTGAAGCTACAATTTTACCTTTATGGATAAGCGGAAATTTCTCTCAAACCTTAATTAACTGGATTATTGTTATTGGAGTATGCTGTGGTTTAATTTACTTTTACTTTTCCCTGCCTCATAAAGGAATTATTTTTGGGGGAGGGGCAAAAGTAGGGGTTTATGTTTTGATGATTTCTTTTGGAGCGGCTTTTGGCTATACGGTAATGGCGCGTGTTTCTTTATTAATTGGAAGATTATTGTTTTTTAAATATGAATGGTGGCCCAGCCTGCAATATCTTTTTAAATAATGTTTA
>JACPDS010000215.1 GCA_016183885.1 Armatimonadota bacterium | reverse complement strand
AAACTGCCGTCTTTTTGTTCGGGGTTAAGCATAAGATCTCTTCCCTGGGATAATTTAATTCTATAAGGATCCACTGCTCCAAAATAATATTCTCGATACTCTTTTAGATCGGCTAAATTAGTAATTTTTTTCGTAAGTTTAATCTTACTTACATCCCCTGGATCAATCGGCACCCAGCCATATCCAGGAAGATAAAATTCTGCCCAGCAATGCTGGCTTTTAGTAATATTTTCTTCTTTTTCTTTCCCTAATCGAATCCCCAATACTTCTCTAGCGGGAACTCCGACACTTCTTGCCATAGCTACATATACAGAATGAAAATCCACACACTTGCCTTTTTTTGTATCAATCAAAGCGCAAACATCGCCTTTACCACAGCCAATTACATTTGGATCTCGTTCCATATTATCTATTAAATTATTATAAAGCGCTCGGGCTTTTTCTAAGATAGTTTTCTTGCCTTTAGTAACTTCTTCGGCTAATTTTTTAACTTTTCCCGATACGGGAACAAAACTTGACCCTTTAAGATAAACTTCTAAATCTGTGGATAAAGACGCCTTATCATTTTCAATTTGAATAGGAAAATCTTTTCTAACTACTTCTTTCCTTTTTGCCTTAAAAGTTAATGTTAAAGCAGGCTCTTCTTTAGGATTCATCCATTCAGTATATAAAATCATATTCCCAAAAGTTTTTTCTCTATAAATACCGCTGGTTAAATAGTTTCCCGCTATTTTTACATCTTCAATATCCTGATATTCATCAGATACAGGATAAGGCATCCAGAGTTTTACATCATTTGGATTAGAAGAAATATCTATTTTTACTTTTAAGGTTACTATTCCGCTTCTCTCACTATTAGCCTTAACCATGCCGATACAAAATAAAAAACATGCTGCTAAAGCTAAAGAGATAAATATCTTGTTTTTCTTTCTAAACATAATCAGAATTATTCCTCCTTTATTAATTTATATTTCTATTTCACTATTTTTTTACTTGTTCTATTAGTCTTCACCTCCTTATTATTTTATTTGGCTCTTGATCGCTTTATTTAAATATTCGATTATTTCATCTTCAAGATCGGATGGATAATGTTCTATATATAAAATTTTTCCTTCTTTTCCTATAATAAAAATGTTTGTTAAAGGACAAGCCTTTACATAGTTAAAATTATAATTCTTGCAAAATAATTTAGTTATTTCTCCTTTTGGGTCATAATAAAAATTTAAGGTAGTCTTAGTATCCTGAATTATCTTTTCAGCGGTTTTTCTATCATTAAGCAGAACGCTTATAACTAAAAATTCTACTCCTTTTTTCTCATATAATTTTTTAATATTTTCCATTTTAGGAAAATACGCTTGGCAACCCTTGCATAAATTTGAAAACCATAAAAGAAGAACTTTCTTACTTTTTAGCGCTGAAGATGAAAATTTTTTGCCGTTAAAATTTTCTATAATAAAATCGGGGGCTTTGTCTCCAACTTTTAATTCTTCTGCAAATCCTGCATTTATGGTTAATAATATGACAAAAAAGATGATTATATATCTATTATAAAATATCTTCATTAACCAGCCTCCCTCACTCTCGTTTTTTTCTTTATTAAAATCTAAATATATAATTCTTTCACTTTTCTAATTCCCCTTTTAAATTTAAAATTTTTCTTCTGCTTCTAAAGAGGGCATTTTCAATTTGTTTTACGGAAATTTTTAAATTTTTAGAAATTTCTTGATTAGTATATCCTAATAAATGGAATTTAATGATTTTAAGTTCTAATTTAGTTAAGCTTTTTTGGATTGATTTTTCAATTTCTTCTTTAAGAATATTTCCAATGGCTTCATCTTCGGGATTAAGTTCTTGAAAATATTTACTATAATGTTCGTCTAACGAATAAGTATTATTTAAAACTTTTTGTTTATTAGAAGTAATTTTTCGTAAGGTCTGCATAATTTGATTGCGAATTGAGCGGTTTACATAATTTTCAAATAAAGGATCTTTTTTTTCATCATAAGTTAAAACAGCAAAATAAACCCCAATTAATCCTTCTTGGAAGATATCTTCTTTAGCCGCTCCGGGGAAAAAAATATTTTTCTGAATTTGCTTTACTTCTTTAGAATATTCTTTGATTAACTCTTCCCAAGCTTTAAAACTATTTTTTTTAGCTTGAGAAATTAAACTTTTAATTTCCTTTAAATGTTCAAAATAAATAAAACATTTAAAACAAGTTAAGGTTTTATCAAATTTACATAAGCAACCCTTTTTAATTGTCCAACAATTTTTTCCAATTTGCTTGGCAGGGCAATTAAGATATTCCTGCGGCGTGCAATGTTTAACATCCGTGCATTCTTTCATACTTTCATAATTATTTTAGAATTTACGGCTCAAAAATAGGTTTTAAAACTATTAAATTTCCATCTCTTATATCCAATTGAAACTTTTTTAAGTTATGATAAAATCCCCTAATCTTTATAAACTGTATATAACGAGAAACATTACTCCCTAATTCCAGCACTCCTAACAAAATAATTCCATCCGAAAGATAACTTTCATGGCTGCATCCTTCAAGGCCATCAAGGTTTTCTTTAATAATTAAAGAAATTAATCCTAACCTTCTTAAAAAGTCAAAAAAATTAAAAAGCGCTAAACGAGAATTTTTAAAGTTAGATAAAGCAGAAAAAGCATTTAAAGAATCTAAAACAAAAAAACAAAAATTATCCCCCATTTCTTCCTTAAAACGCCTTAAAATAGATTTAATTCCTTCTATCACATCAAATTTTTGCTCTTTAAAATTTATTTCTCTGCGCATATGATTATAATCTGAAATCAATAAATTTTCCGGCAATTGAATCCCGATACTATTCATATTTCTAAGATGACTTTCCCAGCTTTGTTCTAAAGTTAAATAAACTCCAAACTTATTATTATAATTCATTAGATAATTAGCCATTAAACTAAAAGATAAAGCTGATTTTAATGTTCCAGCTTTTCCTTTAATTAAAATTATACTTTCTGCAAAAAGTTCTCCTTTAAAAAGTTGCTCTATCCCGGGAATTAAAATATTCACTCTCGCTTCACCCCTCTTAAAAATCTAGAACTAAAGAATAGGAAAGAGAAATTTCTCAATTTTCAATTCTATTAGGATAAGTATTATACCTCCTATCAAGCTATCAAGAATTAAAAATTAAAATAAATTCTCCTCTCCATTCTTAATTCTCAACTTTATAAGGAGGGAAAATTAAAATAAATTTTGTTCCTCTATTTAATATACTTTCTATTTTAATCTGCCCTTGATATTGCTTAATAATTCCATAACTTACCGAAAGACCTAAGCCAATCCCTTTATCTTTAGTAGACAAAAAAGGGTCAAAAATATTCTTTAAATTTTCTTCTTTTATTCCGCAGCCGTTGTCTTTAAATTCAATTTGCACCTTTTCTTCATTTATAGATGTAATAATGGCAAGTTTCCCTCCTTCCGGCATGGCTTCTTCAGCATTGGTAATAATATTAATAAAAACTTGTAAAAATCTATCTTCGTCTCCTTTAAGATGAGGCAGGTTAAAATTATAATTTTTAATAATTTTTATATTTTTTAATAATCCTTGAATTTTTAAATTTTCCAAAGCTTCTTCTATAACCACATTAATATCTAAAGGCACGCCTTGAGAAGTTTGAGGTTTAGAAAAAGTTAAAAGATCATTTAAAATTTTTTTAGTTCTTAAAGTGGCTTTATAAACTCTTTCAAGAGCGTGTTGATGCCTTGTTTCTTTTACTTTTAGCTTATTATTTAATAAATCATCATAAACTAATTTAATATTCATTAAAATTATTCCTAAAGGATTGTTTAATTCATGAGCAATTCCGCTGGCAAATAAACCAATTGAAGCCATTTTTTCAGTATGAGCAAACTGATCTTGAAGTTTAGTAAAAACTTGAATATCTTTTTTTATCTTTTCTTCCAATTGATAATTTTTTTCTTTTAATTCAAGATTAATTTTCTTTAATTCTTGGGGAGTTTCTTTTTTAGCTTTTTCAAAATTATTTTTTATACTGGCTTTAAGTTTGGAAAATTGAAGAGGTTTTAATAAATAATCTTTTATCCCTAAATGAATTAGTTCAATTAAATTTTCAGAAGACTTCAAAGAAGAAACAACAATAATAATATAATCTTGATTAATTTCTTTAATCTTACGGATAAATTCAAGACCTTCAAAACCATTTAACCTAAGCTCAGTTAAAATTAAATTAAAGTTTTCTCTTTTTAACTTTTCTAAGCCTTGATGAGCCGAACTTGAAAGAGAAAGAAGATAATCTTCACCTAAAATAACTTTATATAATTTTAAAATATTAAGATCGTTATCTATCCCTAAAATCTTTAATTTTTTCATATTGCCGCTCTTGCTCCTTTAGGGGCTTTAATGAATGGTAATCTTTCAGTTATCAGCAGTCAGCCCGCCTTAATCCCCCTGATTGCTAAAAGCTGACCGCTAATATAGCTAATGATAGGGCTGCCTTTTTTGGACAGCCCGTAAAACCAACCCCCTCACCCTTACCCTCTCCCACAGGGGGAGAGGGTGCCCAGATGCAACTTCAAGGCGCTTTCAGAACTCCCGTCAGCTTAATTCTTAACTTTTATTTCTTCATTAAAAACTTCATTAATTAGATTTTTAATAAATTCTAAATCAAAAGGTTTGGTAATATAATCATAGGCTTTTAATAACATTGCTTCTCGAGCCGTTTTCATCATACCATAACCTGTAATCATAATTACTGGAAGATCTTTTTTGAAAATTTTAATTTTTCTTAAAACTTCAATTCCATCCATTTTAGGCATTTTAATATCTAATAAAACTAAATCGGGAGAAGATTTTTTAACTAAATTTAGAGTTTCTTCCCCATCTAAAGCTGAAATTATTTCATATTTTTCGCTATCTAAATTTTCTTTAAAAAAATCTCCTACATCTATTTCATCATCCACGACTAAAATTTTTTTCCTTTGTGTCATTTTTTTAACCTCCTTCATATTTAGCGTTAAATTATAAGCGCTAACTATTTGACTTTTATTTTACTTAACGCTTGCCGCTTATAGCTTAATGCTATTTTATTATTTTCTGAAACATTTTATTTCTAAAATCCCATTTTTAAAGGAAAGAAAAAGATTAGCTGATTTAACTTTAAAAGGTAGTAAAATCTCCTTATAATATTTAACCTCAAAAGACTTCGCTAAAACTAAAAGAATATCACCTTCTACCTTTATCGTTAAATCTTCTTCTTTTATTCCCGGCAATTCCATGATAATTACTAAATCCTTAATTTCATCAATAATATCCACTTTAGGCTCTTCCAGTCTCTCTATGAGGAGATTTTGTTCTAATTTTCCAGACAAACGTTTAAATTTTGGTTTAGTGGAAAAAACCCAAGAACGAGGAGGAATAAAATCTTTGGAATAAGATTCTACGGGTAATACTCCTGTATTAAACTTTAAATTGCCAAAAGAAAATCTTAATTTTCTAAAAGAAGGTTTAAAAAGAGGAATCCCCCGCTTAGAAGTAGGTATATCTCTAAAACTTTTCATATTGCCGCTTCGCCCCTTATTAGATTTTAGCTCTCAATCAGTCAGCTTTCCGGCATCATGGGCTGATTGCTGATTACTAAAAGCTATATAGCTTACAGCTAAATAATTCATCTTTGCGCCTTAAATGGCAGACGATAAATCAAATAAGTAGCAACAACTTCTTGAGAATTTTCTTCAATAAAATTTATTTTTT
>JACPDS010000216.1 GCA_016183885.1 Armatimonadota bacterium | reverse complement strand
ATTAAAAATTATTCATTAAAATATGTTAAGTCATTATAGCATAATATAGCTAACAGCTAAAATATTGCTTTATTAATAAATCTCTCTTCCATATTTATAAATTTTTATAATTTTCTTCATTAGAATAATCTTCTTCATACTCCTCATCAAAGGCGTTTTCCTGATAAATCAATAATTTTTCATAAAAACCTTCTATTTTTTCTTCTAATTTTTTAATTCTTTTCTCTAATTTTAAAAAATCTTCTTTCATTACAAGATCCTGCTCATGGAAAAAATTTTTAAGTTTTTCTTTGCCTTTTTTAATAAATTTTTCTTTTTCGGCAGCAGTTTTAATATTTAAATCAGCTAAAAGCTTTTTCCCCTGAGCCTTGCTTAATTCTCCTTTTTCAATTAATTTTTTTATGTTTCCTTCTATTTTTTCTTTAATTATATTTATGCTCCCCAAAGCGGATAAAAATAATTTTTCTATTTCTATCATAACAGAAACACCTCCAAAGTTATAGTTTAAAAATACAGCCCAAATGTATTCTTTAAATTATATAATATCCCTTCTATTAAATTTATAATAAATTTTTAGCAAATTAAAGATTCCAGTGCTAAATAAGAAGATAAATAGAGCAATAAGAAGATAAATAAAGAAAATAAAAGATAATTAAAGAAATTTACCGCTTGATTTTTAATTTTTGTTTTATTAATATACAATCTTAAGATTAGCACTTTAAGAGGCAGAGTGCTAACAATATTTATAATTTTATAATAAGGAGGGAAAATATGCCAACCAAAACAGTTAATCTCAAACCATTGGGGGATAGAGTATTAATAAAACCATTGCCCCAGGTAGAAAAAACCAAAGGAGGGATAATCTTACCTGACACGGCGCAAGAGAAACCCCAGGAGGGGGAAGTTATGGCTGTGGGAGGAGGAAGGACTCTGGATAACGGACAAAAAGTTTCTATGGAAGTAAAGGCAGGGGATAAAGTTTTATACGGGAAATATTCCGGTACAGAAGTAAAGGTCGAAGGCGAAGAATATTTAATTATTCAAGAAAAAGAAATTCTTGGAATTTTAAAATAAATTTATTTAAGGAGGAAAAAAATGTCTGCTAAAATGTTGCTTTATGATGAAGAAGCGCGCAAAGCTTTAGAATTAGGAGCCGGAGCTTTAGCTAATGCGGTAAGAATTACTTTGGGGCCAAGAGGGAGAAATGTTGTTTTGGATAAAAAATTTGGCGCTCCCACCATTACTAATGATGGAGTTACTATTGCCAAAGAAATTGAAATTGAAGACCCATTTCAAAACATGGGCGCTCAATTACTTAGAGAAGTTGCTTCTAAGACTAATGATGTTGCCGGAGACGGCACCACAACCGCTACAGTTTTAGCTCAAGCAATGATTAGAGGGGGAATGAGAAATGTAACCAGCGGAGCTAATCCTTTATTTATTAAAAAAGGAATTGAGAAAGCCGTAGAAGTAGCGGTAGAGTCAATTAAAAAACTTTCTTCTCCTGTTGAAACTAAAGAGGTAATCGAAGAAGTGGCTTCTATTGCCGCTAATAATGATCACACTATTGGCACATTAATTGCCGAGGCTATGGAAAAAGTTGGAAAAGATGGAGTAATTACCGTAGAAGAATCTAAAACTTTAGCCACTACTTTAGAACATGTGGAAGGAATGCAATTTGATAAAGGTTATATTTCTCCTTATTTTGTAACCGATCCCGATAGAATGGAAGCAGTCTTAAATGATCCTTATATTTTAATTAGCGAAAAGAAAATTTCTGCGGTAGCCGATATTCTTCCGCTTTTAGAAAAAGTTGTTCAACTTCAACGGCCTCTTGTAATTATAGCCGAAGATATGGAAGGGGAAGCCTTAGCCACATTAGTTGTAAACAAATTAAGAGGAACTTTTAACTGCGTAGCGGTAAAAGCTCCGGGTTTTGGCGACCGCCGCAAAGAAATGCTTAAAGATATTGCCATTTTAACCAAAGGAGAAGTAATTACGGATGAATTAGGAGTAAAATTAGAAAAAGTCACCGTTGATATGCTTGGGCAAGCCGCTAAAATAAAGGTTGACAAGGAAAACACCACTATTATTGAAGGAAAAGGCAAAAAATCGGAAATTAATGCTAGAATTGAACAAATCCGCCGTCAAATTAAAGAAAGCGATTCTGACTTTGATAAAGAAAAACTGCAGGAAAGATTAGCTAAATTAGTGGGCGGAGTAGCTTTAATTAGAGTAGGCGCGGCTACAGAAACCGAACTTAAAGAGAAGAAGCACCGTATGGAAGATGCGCTTTCCGCAACCAGAGCGGCCGTGGAAGAGGGTATTGTTCCGGGCGGCGGAGTAACCTATATTAATATTTTAAAGAAACTAGATGAAATAAAAGTTAATGGCGAAGAAAAAATCGGAGTAAATATAATTAAAAAGGCCTTAGAAGAACCTCTTCGTCAAATTGCTGATAATGCCGGGCAAGAAGGGTCCGTAGTTGTAGAAAAAGTAAAAACTCTTTCTCAGGGACACGGATATAATGCTATTACCAATGAATATGTTGATATGGTGAAAGCCGGCATAGTTGATCCGGTAAAAGTTACTCGCTCAGCCCTACAAAATGCCGCTAGTATTGCTGCAATGATTTTAACCACGGAAACTTTAGTAGTTGATAAACCAGAAAAAGAAAAGGGAGCGGGACATATGCCAGGAATGCCTCCACATATGGGCGGCGGAATGGATATGATGTAATTTAAGAATTTCAGTCTAGAAAATTAAAAAAGAAGAGAGCGCCTTTGACGTAAGTTTTGGGCGCTCTTTCTTTTAGCTTCTTTATGCTGAAAAGGGGGTTGCCGCAAATGATGATAATCTCATCCTCCAAAGAGGATCGGAGTAAATCCCGCCGTAGGCGGGATAGATCCAACCTCCAGCTCTTTTCTTTTTTGAATTTTGAACATTTTCCCACTCTTATTTTTATATTTTTAACAAGAAACGGGATCCTCAGGCGGAGTCCGATACTCGTCGGGAGTCATCGGACCGACTTTACGTCGGGAGGATTTTTATATTGTAGGCGCAGGTTTTGACCTGCGTTTTTTCCTTTTAGGGACTGGCAGTATCACCGTGAAGATATAAATTAACATTTTATTAACATAAAAATATTGTCTAATAGCTTAGATAAAGATAAAATAAATTTATATAAGAGAGGATTTTATAAAGTTTTATCTAAAAATATAAATTAAAGAAAATTTAAAATTAAAAAATAATTATGAAAATAGATTCTATAATACAATTACTTCATGCCAATAGTAATTTGGGATTATTTTTAGCTAATTGGTTATTATTTTTGGGATTAATTTTTGCCGCTCAAGCCCTTAATACTACAACTTTTTATAGAAAAGGAATTAAAATAACAGAAATTATTTATTTTTCATCAATTACGGTTTTTACCCCCTTACCCAGTTCTATTTTAATTTTAATTGGAGAAATTAAAGATTCTTTAAACAGAAGAAAAAAATTAGATGCT
>JACPDS010000217.1 GCA_016183885.1 Armatimonadota bacterium | reverse complement strand
TAAACTAATAATTAAAATTAATAAAGTAATTCCAAAGTGAATTTTTAAATTTCTTTCAGTTTTAAAAGCATAAATAATCCCATCGACAGCATTATTTATACTTTCGGCTAATTTTTCAAAACCCATTTTCACTTTAATTTTGCTTTTTTCGAACTTTTCCTCTTTTTTGCAATCACAATTTTTATAAAATAAGTTAAATTATCTCTTTTTTAGCTGAAATCATGCTTAAAATTCTTTCTTGAAGTCTATGCATTTTTTTAAACTCAATTTCTGTTTCATCATTATATCCCAATAAATGAAGTATTCCATGGATTAAAAGAATAGCAAGTTCTTTTTTAAAAGAATGATTATTTTCCTTAGCTTGAATTTTTGCCTGCTCTATTGAAATAATAATATCTCCCAAGGGAGGATAAAATTTAAGATCTCTTGGCGAAGGGAAAATTACTCCTTCTTTTTGAGAAAAAGCCAACACATCCGTAGGTTTATTTATAAAACGATAAATTTTATTTATTTTTTTAATAAATTTATTGTCTGTTAACAGAATACTAATTTCGCAAAGAGAAAAATAATTTTCCTTATTCAAAGTAAAATCAATAACTTTCTGAAAATATAATTTAGAAACAGATATTCTTCCGTAGAGATTTTTAAGTAAAAGTTTGACTAATCTTGGTTTATTTTTCAAGATTATTTTCTTTTTGGAAAGCTTAAAAGTTTATTAATTTTCGAACGTTTAATTTCTTGAGTGAATTTTTCGGGATATTCCATGCGGCTATGATAAATACTGTTTAAATTCGTGCTAAAAGATAAACAAAGGTCGTTTAAATTTTTAAAACTTAATTCGCATTCATCCAATTGCCCATCGTTTAAAGCTTCTTTTATTGTTTGTTTTACCAAGTTTTCAATTTTTAAAGAATTGGGATTAGGCAGAGTTCTTGCGGAAGCCTCGACTATATCAGCCAGCATTACAATAGCCGTTTCTTTAGTTTTAGGCTTTGGCCCGGAATAACGAAAATCTTCTTCTAAGACAGCGCTTTCCTGATTTAAAGTTTTAGCCTGCTGATAGAAATAAGAAACTAAATTGGTTCCATGATGTTCTGTTATAAAATCGCAAACTATCTCTGGTAATTTATATTGACGGGCTAATTCCAAACCGTCTTTTACATGTGAAATGATAATCAAAGTGCTTAAACTGGGAGTAATTTTATCATGAGGGTTTTCATTTTGAATTTGATTTTCTATAAAAAAGTAAGGTCTTTTTATTTTTCCAATATCATGATAATAAGCTCCTACTCTAGCTAATAATGGATCGGCATCAATCGCTTGAGCGGCGCTTTGAGCAAGATTGGACACTAAAATACTATGATGATATGTTCCGGGCGTTTCTATTAATAAACGCTGAAGCAATGGCTCTTGAGGATTAGAAAGTTCTAAAAGTTTAATATGTGTGGTAAGTCCAAACAAATTTTCCAGCATAGGAAGTGAACCAACGGCTAAAATAACCGAAATTATTCCATTAATTCCGCCATAAATTAAATTAGAAAAAATCTGAAGTATCCCGTCATTTTTAATTAAACTAAAAATTAAAACCACTAAAATATTAGCAATAATTATAATGGTCCCGCCGGTAATTAAATCTTTTCTTTTATTTACTTTAACTACCGATAAAATAGCGGCTACTCCAGTAATTAAAGATAAAATTATAGGATAAAAATCGGTAGCGCTTATTCCTATGATAACGCTTAAAAAAGAAGTAATTAATAATGAAACTCTCCAATTAAAAAGAATAGTAATTAAAATAGAAGCAGTCGATACTATTGTCCAATAATTAAAAAAATATCCCAGCCACTTTGAAATACTAACTGTAGAAATAACAATAATGCTTAGCAAGAATAATTTTTTATCATTAAAAAAAATATTCGGTTCTTGCTGGGCTAAAAAAAGCAAGCTTAAAAAAATTAAAATAAGCGTAAAAAGAGAAAATCCTCCTAATTTCAATATACTTAAAATAGGACGATAAATTCCTAAAGAATTAAGAATTTTTAAATGAGTAGGAGTAACTACTTCGCCTTTATGCACTATAATTTGTCCTTTTTGAATAACAGTCTTTATCGGCTCTACTTGAGACATTTTTTCTTGCTGTAATTTTGAAGTAGCTTCCCAATTAGGAACAATATTAGACGCCAGCGCATTTTTTATTATTTCCGCTAAAGAATCTTGAAAAATTTTAGGCATTGGCAGTCTTTTAGTAATTTTTTCTACCGCCGCTTTAGATTCTTTTAAATTTTCCGATTTTATTCCTTGATGAAGCATTTTAGTTAAAAGGTCTTTAGTAAATATCTCTAACTGCCCTAAAGTAGCCGGATTAATCATTAATAAAGCTTCTAATGTCTGATTGGATAAAGTAAAGGGGAGTTTTGCTTTTAATTGCTTAATTTTTTTGGCTTCATCTAATTGTTGAATTAATTGAATTTTACGAATAAGTTCAAAAGTATCAGCCGCCATCTTTTCCTGATTGCTGGTAATAAATGGATCTAAAGCATAAACTATTCCTACAGAGCTCGCGGCTTTAATTTTAAGTTCTCTAGTAGCTTGTTCATTAAGAAATTCAACGGTCTGAGGAGCTTCAATATCTTTTGAGCTTACTGCTCCTATAAGTAATTTTTCGGTAGGAAGATAATTAAATGCAATAAAAAAGTCAAGCGAGATAAAAATAAATAAAAATAATAAGATATGTATAAGAGCTTTATTTTGAAAAACTTTTTTAGAGCCCTGAAATATTTTTTCAAAAAACTTAACAAAATTCATAGAAGTAATCATTATTTTAGCATTAATATTAAAATTCCGTCAAGTTTTTTATATTGCAGGGTGTACTTATTAACTTTTCAAAATTATAATTTTAACGGAAATTTTAAGCTTAAAATATGGAAATTTAAAGCAGTTTCATTCTAGCATTATCATTTTTACAAAGCTTTTTCCATTTGTTTAGGCGGACAAACAATATCGGCATAAGAACAAAAAACGCAGCAGTCGCCAGGATTTGGAGTGAGCAGGCTCTTGCAATTTATACATTTATAAAGAAACTGACAAGTTTTAATTGGCATTTCCACTTCTTGAATAAAACCGCATTTAGGACAGGTTAAGCGCGCTTTTTTTATAATTTTCACAATAATTAATGTTTTTTATTTTATCAGCTTGGAAGTAATCATTGCCACATGTTTGCCTTGAAAGCGGGCTCCGGCTAATTCATTCTCGCTTGGGAGCCGCTCGCCGCTTCCTCCGGAAATTGTTGACGCGCCATAAGGCGATCCTCCGCTAAGTTCATCAATCCGCATCTGCCCTTGAAATGAATATGGCAAACCCACAATAATCATCCCTTGATGAAGAAAAGTAATATGGAAACTAAGAATCGTAGATTCTTGGCCTCCATGCTGGGTAGCAGAACTGGTAAATACGCTTCCTACTTTGCCTATCAATGCCCCCTTTACCCAAAGACTGCCTGTGGCGTCAAGAAACTGGCGCATCTGTCCGCACATATTTCCAAAACGAGTCGGGGTCCCAAAAACCACAGCATCCGCAGAAGCCAGTTCATCCACACTGCATAAGGGAATATGGGCAAAAGTTTTTTGAGCTTCAAGCGCCCCCATTTTACCCAATATTTCATCTGATAAAGTTTCCGGAACGCGGCGCATTTCTACTTTAGAACCCTGAACTTCTTTTGCTCCTTCGGCTACCGCCTCTGCCATACGATGAATATGTCCATACATAGAATAATAAACTACTAAAATTTTCATTTTCTATTTTCCCCTTTCCCTTCAAGCTGTTATAAAATATTAAATTTTTAAATATTTGAATTTTGATACTTCGATAAAATTAACAAAAAATCCTTTCAAAAATAGAAACCACTTCCAAAAAAGGTAAATTCTTGATTTATGTTGAAAAAACTTTTTTATGTTAAGAGATACAAAAATTAATAATATTTTAACTTTCTGCTTATTTTTATTTTTTATCTTGATTTCACAATTTCCTTCATTTGCTCAAGGAGAACCGTTTAATTTAAAAAATTACTATTTTTATCTTAATCAAAATGAAGAACTTTATTTTAAAGAAAATTTAGAAAAAAATGCTTGGGAATATTTAATGGAGGAAGAGCATTTTCTCAATCCGCCTAAGCAGGAGATAAAAATAAAAAAGAAATTCTGGGAAAATTTAAATCCAAAAGAATTATTTAATTTTTCCAATCTATTTTCCGAATTAAAAGATTCGGATATTTTATCCAGCGCCGTAATTTTTAGTTTTTTAATGGAAAACGATCGTTCTTTTTATAATAATTTTGACCAAAGATTAAAACGCCCTACCTGGGAAAAATTTTCCCACTGGTACACTTATCTGGGAGAAGGATTTGTGGATATGGCTTTATCCGGAGCGGTTTATCTTTTTTCAAAAGACGCTAAAAATAAGGAAATTGCCCAAATGGGGATAGAAGCTGTGGCTTTAACGGGAGTTCAAATACAGGTCTTAAAACGCTTTTTTGGCGTTCCCCGTCCGGCTTGGGAACGGCAGCATTTGGGGTTTAGCTGGCAGGATGACGCCCTGCCTTCCGGTCATACTGCAACAGCTTTTGCTTTAGCCACAGTAATGGGACAATCTTACAATTTAGAATGGTTAACCTATCCTTTAGCCGCTTTAGTGGGAATAACTAGAATTAGTGAACATGCTCACTGGCCTTCAGATAATTTTTTAGGGGCTTTGCTTGGACATCTAGCCGGCAGAAGAATTATGATAAATCACGGATATTTAGAACCAAATAATTCTTTAGGCAAGTGGAGATTTGGAAATACTCATATAGAAGTTAAAGGGAACTTGGAAAACTACTGGGATGATAATCCAACCTTATCTTTAAATTCTCAAAATGATCGTTTAGGCAATTTATGGATTTTTTCCAATATCTCCAGAAAATTAAACTCTAATATTCTCTGGCAGGGAGCATATCAATATCAAAGACAAATTTATAATCGTATTCAAAACAATAATTTGGAAAATCATTTAATAGAAAATCGCTTTAGTTTTAAAATTAATCCTAAAACTATCCTGCATTTAAGCTTAAACTTCAAAGATTTTAAATATCCCGATATTCAAAATCAAGAACACTATCTTTATTTTTACGGCTCCAGAGCTTATGAAGGCGGGATTACTCGTAAGTTAAATTCTAAGGTATTTTCTAAATTTAAATATCAAATTAAAGAAATGGTTCATGAACACTTTTCAAATTTAGATGCGCTGAACAAGAAAATTTCTTTAGGTTTAGCTTTTTATCCTGATTTAAATTTAAATTGGGAAGTTAATTATCAGCACGAATCTAATCCTGCCAAAAATCTTAATTTTTCTTATCAAGCTGATAATTTAACAGGAGGACTTAATTATTCCTTATCTTGGGGAAAAATAAGTTTATTTTACAATCAAAATCAAAGAAAATTTCCGGATTTTTATATTAATCAAGAGATAAGACAGGATCGTTTTAATGAAATGGGGATAAACATTCAGAAAAATTTCTCTAAAGATTTCAGCCTGGCAATAACCTTAAAACACTTTAACTCTCAATCAAATGATTTAAATTATAATTACAATAAAAATCTTTATGGAATAGAATTTAAAAAAGAATTTTAATGGATTATAAGAATTTAACTAATTTAGAACTGGCGCAAAATCTATTAAATTCTCTGGATAATAAAGAGAAGATAAAATTAATCTTTCAGGAATTTCAAGATCGGGAAAAAAATTTTGCCACTATTTCTATAAAAGATTTTTTTAGTCTACAGCGCAATAAAGAGCTTTTAGATGCAATTAAACATCTGGTTTTAAATCGCTGGCTTTATGATGAAAAGAAAAATGATGAAAATTATTTAATTGCTATCGCTGACCTGCTTAATCGTTATTCGGATTAAATTTTTCAAAAAATAAAGCCGGACAATGTATAAGAGTTAACAATTTGTTTACAATTTGTTAACAAATTTTTCATTTACAATACTATATGCATAATGATAAAATAATCATAAATACAACTGTAGATTTATTATATATTTTTTATACAAGGAGAAAACACATGGATAAAATCAATGTTTCTCAGCCTATTTACCCTTCAGAAGAATCCGGCAATTCCAGACAGGCGGAATCAGCCTCTAAGAAGAATCCGTCATTTACAAAGGATGCCGTATCCATAGGGAAAAATAAGGATGATCTAAAGTTGATTTCATATCCCAGAAAACTCTTTTCAAACTCACAGGATAATGACAAGGATGTCCTTAACTCCCTCATCTCCAGAATTACCCCTAAAGGACAAGGGGAGGTCGCAAATTTAGAACTAAAACCCTTCGAGAAAATTTCAGAGCCCATAATGAAACCCCGTGACACCGGCTTTGATTCCAGAAACATTTATAATATGGCAGTCATCCGCGAGAACAACGTCACTTACATGCTCTATAGAGGCGAGGACAAGAATGAGCCGCAGGGACAGATCACCGGCAGGATTGGTCTTGCCTCCAGCAAAGATGGTATTCACTTTGAAAGAGAAGATAAACCCATTCTCATTCCTGAATATGACTACGAAAAAAAAGGCATAGAGGATCCACGCCTTATTAAAGTTAAAGATTCTTATTACCTGACCTACACCGCCTATGACGGCGACAAGGCAAGGCTGTGCATGGCAACTTCCAATAACTTGCGCAACTGGCAAAAACACGGCCCCCTGTTTCCTGATTTCCCAGCAACAGGAGGCTGGACAAAGTCAGGAGCCATTCTTCCCGAGAAAGTGAAGAGCGGTCTTTACAAGGACCGTTATGTTATGTACTTCGGGGACACCAACATCTGGATGGCTTTTTCAAATGATCTCCTCCACTGGACGCCGATTATGAATCCGGTCATCAAGACCAGAGGGGACAAATTCGACAGCAATCTCGTGGAGCCCGGACCTCCGCCCTTCTATACAAAGGACGGAATCCTTATGATATACAACAGCGATGGAGGCGACGGCGGAGAGCATAAAAATTACAATGCCGGCGCAGTGCTCTTCGACAAGAATGATCCCGCAAAGATCATCGCCAGAACCGATAAGCCAATACTATCCCCCACCCAGGACTGGGAAAAGCACGGATATATTGATAATGTAGTCTTTGCCGAGGGCATGACGGTTCAAAACGGCAAGGTTGATATTTATT
>JACPDS010000229.1 GCA_016183885.1 Armatimonadota bacterium | reverse complement strand
GAAGATATTTTTTGAATTGTATGGTTTATAGCGCTGATAGTTGACGGGATATTGTCAATATTTGGATTATGGACAAAATTTTTAATTTCACCGGCAAGATTAAATATTCTAGATGGAAGCTGGCTATATTGTCTTGCAAAATCTAAGCCTTGATCGGTATTTTCTCCTCTAAAAGCTCCGCCGGCTTTAGCCTTTAGATAAATATCCAAAGTTCGGCTTCTATATTTAATCCCTGTTTCTCCTTGAAGCTTAAAATCTATCTCTTGAGGATGTTCAGGATTGGTTTGCAATTCTGAAATTTGTTTCGGGGTTAAACTGCTGTTTATGCTTAATCCCGCGTAAGAATCTAATGATGAAGGATGTTTTCTTGCCCAACTATCGCCGAGGACCCATTCTTGAATATCTGTATTAGAGAAAAGAGTTTTTCCTATAGAAGGCTCTTTAGGAGTTAGAATATCTTCTTTAATTTTAAAACCGCCGGGATTTATTGTAACAGTATCATGAACTTGCGGATAATAACCGCTCTTTAAACTATTAGGATAATTAGAAATTTGATTTTTCATCTCTCCAAACTCAGGATAAGTTAAAGAGATTTTATCTAAAAAATTAAAGTTATTAGTTTTTAAAAAATTTTGGACAAATTGAAAAAAAGGCGTTTTTAATTCATCCCAATGTTTTGTATTTTTGTGTTTATCTACAAAACTTAATAAAATAGATGATATATTATCCGGCAATTTTTCTAAAGTTTCTCTTAAAATTTTATTCTCTTCTTTATCGCCTGATGAAAACCATTGATAAGAAAGTGGAAATTTTCTCCCTAAATTATTATTTATATCAAAATCTTTATTCATAGGAATATACTCATTTTCTTACATTATATCATAATGTTATTAAAATTTCATTAAAAATTTGTAAAAATTTTAGCATTAGTAAAAAAAGCAGTTAGTGTCAATTTTTATATCCACCACTTGGCTTTATTTTAATAAAAATGACTCCGACCCTTTTTTTGCTTTGTTATAAGGAAGGAGTAGCAAAAATAATTAAAGAATATTTCAAATTTAAATAATAAAAATTATGAATAAACAATCTAAAATTATTATAATATTATCAATCGTTCTTGGAATAGCATTACTAATAATTTCTTTTTTGCTTGGAAAATTGACAAATTTAGATAATAAAACTCATTTTTCTCCTCTTTTAACTTCTCAAAAAATCGGAAATTATCTTCCTGATTCTATAGAAAATAAAAATAATATTTATCAAACACCCTCCAATATATCCATCAATCGAAAAGAAATTCTCCTTCAAACTCCCAATTTAATTCAAACTCAAACATCTCATTAAGGCATCATTGCCCGCTAAGCCTCCCCCTTCGTCGTCTCAGCAAGAAGAAGAACAATATAATTCTAAAACTGCGGAACAAACTTTAGAAAAAGAAAAAGTAATTAATTATTTTAATAAAATTAAACAACCCATAAATATAACTACAGATATATCTAACCCGCAAGAGCTGGCTAACGCTTCGGTTAATGCTGCAATGGAAGGAGATACAACCCATTTTGACAATTTAATTGCTGACAGTCAAAAAGTAAAAGAGGAGCTTGAATCTATAAGCGCTCCTCCTAAATGTTATAATTATCATCAAATATTAATCAGGGCAAATAATGATTCTATTGAGATGCTGCAAAATTTAAAAACAGCTATTTTAAATAAAGATCTCCAAAGCATAAATAATTTAAATAAAAAAGGAGAAAAATTTAAGGAAATATTGCAAAAATTAAAACAAGAAGAACAAAAGATTAAAGCTTTTTATAAGATTGAATAAAAGTAAGCTTATTAATCCTAAATATCATTTTGCGCTTCAAAACCTTCTTCCTTCAATTTTTTGATAAATTCATCTAAATTTTTGCCTTGTTTTTTACAGCCTTCGGGTATGCTGGTTATTCTTCCCAAAGTATTTCTTACAACTGGATTTGCTATGCCTAAAAAACCATAATTTTTAAGGATATTTATAAGTTCGGGGTATTCTTCGGTTAGTTCATAAACATTTTTTTTTAAATCAATTTTTTTCACTTTAGCAGTCTTTTTTCGCCTTTTAAATTTTTTATTTCAGTTATATCTTGAGTAACTTCAAGGGTTCCTAAATAATTTTTATTATTATCTCTTAAGGCAAAATATTTTATATATACAAGTTTTTCTTTAAAATTAATCCAGAAATCAAATGAATCTTTTTTGCCTTCTTTAAATGATTTAAGGATTTCTTCCACATTATCTATACTTTGCGGAGGATGGCAATTTTGCACTTTTCTTCCAATGATTGATTTTGTTCTTACAAATATCCTATTTTTATTATCGGTAAAATACTTTACAGTATCATCTTTATCAATAAAGGTGATATCGACCGGAAGAGTATTTAAGAGGAACATTAATTCTTTTAATTTAATTTCACCAGAGGGATAAGAAATTATAATCCCATCTTTTATTTCAGGTTCTTCAATTACCGCTTGTTTTAATTCTTTTATAAGAGAAGAAGTCTCTTTAGGTTTTTCAATAAATATATAGCCTACTTCTTCACTTTCATTTAATATTTTAACCCAATCATCAAGGCTTAATTTTTCTAAAGAGGCGGGGAAAAGTATTTTTTCTTCTTTAAAAATCATTCCTTCTATTTCTTCGATAAGAGGAGTAATATGATTATTTACATATTCATTTATTTGAGATTGATTATTTAATTCATCGACTTTTAAAAGAGCATTCCTTAATAAATCTCTTATCTCATTATCTTTCCCCCACATAACTTTAGAGGGTCCCATAAATCCGTATTTTTCTAAAAATGGAAAAAGCAGATGTTCTTTCCGAATATAATGAATATCTATACCCTTTAACTTTAATAACAGAGGTTTTAATTCTTGTTTTATCTGTTCGATATTATATGAATCTTTATTTTTTATTTTCTCTTTAATAATATCGGTATTTTTTTCAATTTCCCTGTTTTCAAGTTTAAATAAATATATTGGATGAGCGGTCGATTCTTCTTGAGAGATATTTTTAGTTAAAGCCGCTTGAAATAACAAAGCATGAACATTGCAGAATTTTTTTATCTCCTCAGGGGATAATCCGTCATTTATAAGCGATTGCTCAAGTTCCGCTATTTCTATTGAAGTAATGGTTCCAACTTTATTTTCAAAAATTTCTTTGGCTTCGTTAATAGATAAACCCTTATGAAGTTTTAAAATTATATTTTTTAAAACTTCTTTTTTATTTAAAAATTCATCCATATATAATTTAAAGATTATTATATTTTTTTTGTTTTATTATTTTTCTATTTTAAAAATACAATCTCCTCTTAAAATGGCGTGAAGTCGAATCAGAAATTTGGCAGGTTAATCTTCTATTATTATCGCGCTTACAGGGCATTCATCAACGGATTGCCTGCAGGCTTCTTCAAGTTCTTTAGGAACTATGTCTATATATGCAACAGCTTTATCATCTTCCATCTTAAAAATTTCAGGAGCGGTGGAAACGCATAACTCGCATCCTATGCATAAATCAGGATCGACTTTAGCTTTCATAATATCTACTTCCCTTTTATTTTAAACTTAATTGCTTTTTAGCTAAATTTGCATACTCGGTAAAAGTTTGAAAATCAGTATTAGCTAAAGTAGAAAGAATTTTTCGATTTACTTGAACGCCGGATTTTTTTAATCCAGAAATAAAATTGTTATATGTTAAACCTAATTTTCTGCTGGCAGCGTTAATTCTAGTGATCCATAAAGCTCGAAAATTTCTTTTTTTAGTTCTTCTATCGCGGTAAGAATAATCTAAGGCATGAATAACCGCTTCTCTGGCCGCTCTCATTAATTTTCTTCTGGTTCCGCGGTAGCCCTTGGCTAATTTTAAAATTTTTCTTCTTTTTTTAAGGGCAATTATACCCCTTTTTACTCTAGGCATAAATTCCTCCAATTTTTTAGCGTTAAATTGCAAGCCTTATGCGCTCTTGACACTTAACGCTTGATATTTTTTAATTTTTATTTATACATAAGGAGCGAGTTGTTTTATTTTCTTTTCATCAGAATGACTTGCGAAAGCTGGTTTTCTAAAATTTCTTTTACGTTTAGGGGATTTTTTTTCTAATATATGATGGCAGCCTGAAAATGTCCGCATTCTTTTAATTTTACCGCTGGAAGTAGTTTTAATTCTTTTAGCTAAAGAACGCCGGGTTTTTATTTTAGGCATATTTTTTTATTCCTCCTTTAATTAAAGATTGAAAAAGCGCGATTATGTTGTTGGACTTTTAGGACTAATTTTAGACTCTGATTTCGGAGTTAAAATCATAATCATGCTCTTTCCTTCTAATTTAGGCCTTCTTTCTATAATGACAAATTCATTTATTTCTTTAATTAATCTTTCTAAAATTTTCTCGCCTAAACTAACATAAATAATTTCTCTTCCCCTGAAAATCAAATTAACTTTTACTTTATCTCCTTCTCCTATAATACGCTTAATTAATTTAATTTTTACTTGATAATCATGTTCGTTAATTTTAGGACGAATTTTCACTTCCTTTAATTCTATAGTTTTTCTCTTATGTTTAGATTCTTTTTCTTTCTTGCTTTGTTCGTATTTATATTTACCATAATCCATTAAACGGCAAACCGGAGGATTAGCCGCTGAAGATATTTCTACTAAGTCTAAATTTTTCTCTTCAGCCAATTTCTGGGCTTCCTTTACAGGGTAAATTCCCAGTTGTTCTCCATTTTGGTCGATTAATCTTATTTCTTTAAAATTAATCTGTGTATTAATCCTCAACTCTTTATTAATAAAACCACCTCCAAAAAATAGAAATCTAGGCTTCACAGCCTTCATACTTTTGAAAAAATAAAAGCGGCTTGCTGCCGCTTTTAATAATTAAAGAACCGCTTTTGTAAGTTTATCTTTAAATTACCTTGACAAGCAGCCTAAGCACTGCAAGGTGAGAAGTTTTTAAACTTCTACTTGACTTTTTTATAAAATTT
>JACPDS010000228.1 GCA_016183885.1 Armatimonadota bacterium | reverse complement strand
TTCAGGATCAGCAGTTACTCTCCCAATTAAAATTACTTTATTATAACTTGCCATTTTCCCTCCTAATTTAATCTTACTACTGTATATCTTAATACTTCATCTTGAATTTTAAAAATCCTCTCTAATTCTTTAACAGCGGCAGACTGGCCTTTAAAATGCATTAAGACATAACGTCCTTCCTTATTTCTTTTTACTTCATAAGCTAATTTTTTTTCTCCCCAATGTTCTATATTCACAACTTCGCCTCCCATGGTAACTATCTGTTGAGAAAATTTTTCCACTAATTGATTTTCTTCTTCTTCTTTCATTTGAGGATTTAAAATATAGACAGCTTCGTATTCTCGCATTTTTCACCTCCATATAATTTAATTTGAGTTATTATAACACCAATTTAATGCATTGACAAGTGTATATGCAAAATTTAACTTTATATCTTAAAATTATAGATACTCCGCTTGCGGCGCAATGTCTAGGTGTAATAAATGTAAAGTGATTATAAATCTTTAAAATATTCAAACTCCTTATCTAAAACTTTCACTAAATCTCCATCTATCGCGCCTTTTTTATTCAAAGCTTGATTTATTCCCATTTTTTTTAATTGTTGAGATAAATTGCTTAAAGCTTCTTCATTTTCCCAATCAGTCATTAAAACTAGTCTTTCAACAACTTCACCTGAAATTTCAAAATAGTTTTTCTTTTTTTCTATTTTAAAGCTTGGTTTTCCTTTAGTTTCTATAAAATCCTCTCTAATTTCTTTCTCCTGTGGAATAAACGGCAAATCTTTATAAATTTCAAATACTTTCTTTAAAAATTCATCTATGCCGATTGTTTTCAAAGCAGAAATTGATATAATTGAAATTCCTTTTTTATTTAATTCTTCCTTAACTATTTTAAAATTTTGTCTTGCGTTTTCTAAATCAACCTTATTGCCTGCCACAATTTGCAGCTTATTAGCTAGTTCGGGATTAAATTCTTTTAATTCTTTATTAATACTTTCATAAGATTCTAAAGGATTTTCTAAATTAATCGAAGATAAATCAATTAAATGCACTAAAATTTTTGTTCTTTGGATATGACGCAAAAATTTATCGCCTAAACCCTTGCCTTTATGAGCTCCTTGAATAATGCCGGGCAAATCAGCAAAAATTATTTTCTCATGATTAAATTCCGCCACGCCTAAGTTTGGAGCTAATGTAGTAAAAGGATAATCGGCAATCTTAGGATGCGAAGAAGAAATTTTAGAAAGCAGTGTAGATTTCCCTGCGTTAGGATAACCTAAAATCCCCACATCGGCAATTAGCTGCAATTCCAATTTTAACCAATATTCTTTTCCCAATTCACCCTTTTGGGAAAATTTAGGAGCCTGCCTTAAAGAATTGGCAAAATAAGCATTTCCTTTTCCTCCCTTACCGCCTTTAGCAGCTAATAATTTTTCATTATCTAAAAACAGATCCCCTATTTTTTTTTTTGTGCTTAAACAGTAAACTAAAGTGCCTCTAGGGACATTAATAATTAAATTCTCTCCTCTGGAGCCATCTTTTAATCCGCCTTTTCCATGTTCCCCTTTTCCCGCTTTAAAATGAATCTTATATTTAAAATCGGCTAAAGTAAAAAGATCTTTAGATGCTTCAAGATAAACATCTCCTCCATCTCCGCCATTCCCGCCATCAGGACCCCCGCGAGGCACAAATTTCTCCCGGCGGAAACTTACACAGCCATTCCCTCCGTCTCCGGATTTAACATTAATTTTTGCTTCATCGATAAACATTTTTTATATTAATAATAAATAAATATAGCCCGAAACTCTTTCGGACCATTAAACTCTATTTTTTTTGTAAAAAATACTTAAGTTAATACAGGCAAAATACTTATAACTTTATTATTATTTTTATTTTCAAACTTTACTTCTCCGTCAGTTTTAGCAAAAAGAGTATAATCTCTGCCGGTTCCTACATTTAAGCCGGCTTTAAAATTAGCTCCCCGCTGGCGCACTATAATATTACCGGCTTTAACAACTTGCCCTCCAAATTTCTTTATCCCCAAACGTTGAGAAGCGCTATCTCTGCCATTTCTAGAACTGCCTAATCCCTTTTTATGAGCCACTTTTCTTTCTCCTCCTTTTTTTTAGATTAATTTTATATTTTAATTTTAATTGAAATTATAACATAATTAATTTTTATTGGCAAGTCAATTTTTCGTCCAGGTAATGTAAAATATTTTGTGTAATTTCGAAGAGCTATTCCTGCAAAGGTTGGGGTCAGGTCTTGCCAGGCTGTCCGAAAATGCCAAATAATTTCAGTGATTTTAGTGCTT
>JACPDS010000225.1 GCA_016183885.1 Armatimonadota bacterium | reverse complement strand
GGGCAGTTCCTTTAAAAGCTTGTTCATTAATATAATTTAAAGATTTATCTTTTAAGTAATTTAAATTATCTAAATTTAATTCACTTTCAGGAATTTTAATTTCCGTATCTTCTTTTTCGATCATGAGAAAAGTTTCAAAAATATTTCTTGTTCCTTCTTGAATTAATTGCCCTAGAGAATGAAGATCGGTGGAAAAAGTCGCCCGGGCGGGGAAAATTCCTTTATGGTTTTTACCTTCGCTTTCTCCAAAGAGCTGTGTCCACCACTCGGAAAAAGCTTGTAATTTAGGTGAAAAGGTGGCTAAGATTTCAATTATTTTCTTTTTTTGGTAAAGTAAATAACGAATACCCGCATAAAGATAAGCGGGATTTTTTTCTAAATTTTCTTCTTTTAATAAATTAGCGCAGGTCCTTGCTCCTTTTAAAATTTCTCTAATATCGATCCCGGCTGCTTTCAAAGGAAAAAATCCTACTTCAGTTAAAACAGAAAATCTTCCCCCAATATCTTCGGGTATATTAAAAGTTCGATAATTATATTTTAAAGCTAATTGTCAAATATTTTGTAGTAGCAATAATTCTGCGGCTGGCTTCTTTTTCCCCATAACGTTTTTCTAAAAAATCTTTTAAAATTCTAAAGGTTAAAGCCGGTTCTATGGTAGTTCCGGATTTAGAAATTACATTAAGATAAATTTCTTTATTTTGAATAATTGTTAAAAGATCGTTTAAATAATCAGAGCTTAGATTAATGCCGGCAAAAAATATTTTAGGAAATTTATCTTTAGATAAATTATAAAAATTAGGTTTTAAAGCGCAAAGAGCGGCTTTTGCTCCCAGATAAGATCCCCCGATTCCAATTACAATTAAAATTTCGCTATTTTTTATAACTTCTTCAGCCAATTCCTCAATTTGAAGCATGGTTTCTTCTTTAAAATTAAAAGGTAAATCCAGCCAGCCTAAAGGAGAATTATTGCTTAGATTTTTATTATGAAGTTTATGATGAGCCAGTTTAACTTTTTCTTTTAAATTTAATAATTCTTCATTATTAATAAAATTTTTTAAATTTTGATAATCTAATTTAATCACCTTTATCGCCTTCTTTTTCTTGAAAATATTCTTTAAGAAAGTTCTTCTTAAAAGCTAAAAAATTTCCTTTTAAAATAGCATTTTTAATTTTTTCCATAAGATTAATTATAAAAAAAAGATTATGAAAAGTAGCCAGACGCGGACCTAAAATCTCATCGCAAATGAAAAGATGGCGTAAATAAGCTCGAGTGAAATTTTGACAAACAAAACAACTACAGCGGTCATCGATTGGGTTGAAATCTTTAGTAAAACAAGAGTTTTTGAGCGCAAGTTTCCCTGCATGGGTAAATACAGTTCCATTTCTAGCAATACGGGTTGGTAAAACGCAATCAAAAAGATCTATTCCCAAACTAACTCCGTTAAGCAGGTCTTCGGGTTTACCCACTCCCATTAAATAACGAGGTTTTTCCGCTGGCAAAAGGTTGGCGGTGAATTCCAGCACTTCTAACATTAACTCTTTAGGTTCTCCTACGCTTAATCCTCCAATTGCAAAGCCCGGAAAATCTAATTTTCCTAAAAAATAAATACTTTCCTCTCTTAATTTTAAATGAGTTCCCCCTTGAACAATTCCAAATAAGATTTGTTTATTTTTTTTATGAGCTTCTTTGGAACGTTTTGCCCAAAAATTTGTTCTAATCAAAGAAGTTTTAGATTCTTGGAAACCGCTTGGATAACTTAAACATTCATCCAAAGGCATAATAATATCTGAAGCAAGTGTTTCTTGAATTTGAATTACCTTTTCAGGAGTAAAAGTATGCAAACTCCCGTCAATATGGGAGCGGAAAATTACTCCTTCATCGCTGATTTTAGTTAATTTTTTCAAGCTAAAGATTTGAAAACCGCCGCTGTCAGTTAAAATTAATTTAGGCCAGCTCATAAAATTATGCAGTCCCTTGGCATCTTGAATTACTTCTAATCCCGGTCTTAAATAAAGATGATAAGTATTAGCTAAAATAATCTGCGCATTAAGAGCCGTTAAGTCTTGAGGAGTTAAAGTTTTTACAGTAGCTTGAGTGCCTACAGGCATAAAAACAGGGGTTTGAATTTTTCCTCGATGAGTTTCAAGTTCCCCTATTCGAGCTTTAGTATCTAAACATTTAGCGATTATTTTAAATTGATTCATTTATGAGTTCGTTTAGTTTCAATCTCCAGTCATCAGGATTATACCAAAAACAACCAAGACAACCTCTTTCATCATCATTGGGGATTTTCGGATCCCATTTCGGTCCACCTTGCGCAAAATAGTTAATGCCGATAAAGGTACCACGTTCTCCAACTTTCTTGCAGTGTTCACAATAGCGACTTTTCCAAAGATTATGCTGACGGGTTAAAAGCTGAAATTTTCGGTGCAATTCTTCTTCGGACATGTTTACATCATATGACTCGTCTTTTGACCAACGAACTTGAGGAAATCGGTGGTCAACTTCAAGTTGGTTAGAAATCATTTCGCGAAGGGTAATGGCTTCGGTATTATTATAATGCTTAAGAATACGCTGCCGAAGTTTAGATGGAAGTTGCAAGCGAACAAATGAAGACTCAACAGGTATTGTTGATGTTAGGCGGCGGTGAACCGTTTTATCTTTGCATTTGTCGCAATAGTGGGTACTGTTTTCTATGTCAAAACCGTGCTGGCGAATAATTTGAATTGCTTTAGCGGGTTGGGTTCCAGGCAGTTCATGTTTGCCACAATGCCACTTGCCATCTGACAAAATCGTAAATATTTGGGCTAGCTTTGTTCCTTCATTAAATGGGTGTTTTGTCATATATCCCTCTATTTTTTTTGAAAAGGAAAATGTATTCGTGCTTAAAAATATAAAATCCACCAACAAGAGCTCGATAACGCCATAATTCTTTCTGATTGCGTTTTCCTGTTGTCTCTTCAAAGTTTTTCACAATTATGCTTTTTAGGGAAAATCCTCGTTTGGCAATCTCATTCATTGTTAAAAATCCTAATGGAATCCATTCACCTTTAGAATATTTATCGCCAATCACCAGAGCAAAATATCTTCCTCTGTCTAAAACCGATGAAGCATTATCGACTATTTTATTCATCATTTTTAGGAACGAATCTACTGAAGAAGCATTAGATAAATCTCTTGGATCATCGCTAAATTTGATAATATCAAAATAAGGTGGGTGCATGATTAAAAGTTGAACAGATTCTTGTCCATGTTTTTGCAAAAGTGATTTATAATCAGCAATCGAACTGTCGCCAGTTGCAACTTCACTAATAACTCCATACTTATTTGGCTCAGAAGAAACAAACTTTCGTGCTTTTTGAGCAACACTTTCTTGAAGTTCTATTCCAATTCCATTTCTTCCCAATCTTTGGCTTTCAATTAAAGTTGTTCCACAACCAACAAAGGCATCCAAAACCCAATCGCCTTTTTTGGTGTAGCGTTTTATCATTTGATTTGGGATTTGTGGAATAAAATTTCCCCAATATCCTGCTGTGTGGACTCCAGAATCGTCTCGCTTATTACATATCCACAAACTATCGGTATAAATATCTGTATATTCCTTCCAACGGTTTAAATTAATATCATTGATTTTGCTTGTCTTAATTTCAGCAATTCCTTTTTCAAAACGCTCAACATAATATTTTGCCCTTTCGAGTGTTTGGGCATCTGCAATTTGTTGAAGTTCATCAAATAGGTATTTCTGGGCAATTTTTATTGTGTCGCCATTAGAGTCAATATTTAGCAATCCAATTTTATCTGATTTTGTATTAATCAATTGATGTTTTAAATATAATACACCATCCCTCAATGATGAAAGGGATTCTTCTCCTTTTAGTTTTAGAATCATCTCCAAAATCTTTAACTTGTTGACAATCATAATTTTATTGATTGGTCTAAATGCAGACTCATTAAATGCGGTTAAACCCTGTAGTGTTTTAGCTTGCATGGTTAATTTCCTCCATATTGTAAAATTTCTTTTTTTAAAGTAGCTAAAAAAGGCAAATAACGATATTTTTGCTTATAATCTAATCCATAACCTACTAAAAAATAATTAGGGACGGTAAAAACGTTATAATCCGGCTTAATATTAGTTTGACGTAAAGACGGTTTATCAATTAAGGTGCAGATTTTAATTGATTTAGGATGACGCAGTTTTAGATTGTCCAGCAGGTAGTTCAGGGTATTTCCTTTATTAATAATATCTTTAACAATCAATATTTCATAATTTTCTATAGATCTGTCCAGGTCTTTTAATATTTTAATTTCCCCTTTATAATTATTATTGCAAGTTGAGCGGCTTAATAACATTAAATCAATTATTAAAGGAAACTTTAATTGTTTGCTTAAATCGCTTAAAAAAATTATTGCCCCTCTTAAAATTCCTAGAAGCAGTAAATTTTTGTTAAAGTAATCCTTGGAAATTTGTAAAGCTAATTCTTTTATTCT
>JACPDS010000218.1 GCA_016183885.1 Armatimonadota bacterium | reverse complement strand
TCGTTATTATTTCTGTATTAAAATCTAGATCTTCAGAAAATCTTTTTAAATTATGAACAAGCCTTAAATAAGTCCCTCCTGTAAAAAAAAGTTTTTTTCCTTCTTCAGTTTTATATAATTCCTTTAATATAAGAACCTGAAGATATTCCCTTAAAATACCCCTTATCTTGGTAAAAGGCACCCCTCTAATTTTTGCCTGATTTATTAAAGCATCATAAGTAAGCATAAAATCTTTTTAAATCAAGATTATAAAGTTTTGCATATTTATCTAATTTCTTCTTATTAAAGCTTAAAATTACATCCTTATCTAATCTTTCATCCCTAAAATTAAATTTTTTACTGCGATAGGTCTTAAAATAAATGTAATCCACAAGCGCCTTTTCCGGCTCTGCGATAAGAATATTAAAAGCGCCTTGTTTTTCAATATAATATCCTGTAAAAACATCAGGCTTGACTGTATGATAAATAAAAAGACCATGTTTATTCTTAAATATTCGCGTGGGTTTTGTGGTAATAGAAGTTACCGCCATTGATACTTCAGGAATAATACTGTAATTTGACAGAGCTGTCTCAAGCGATACATAAGAAGGATTGTACAGGTTATTGGCAATATACATATCAGGAATGTTAAAATCTTTGGGATAAGTAATTTCATAAAGACTCCTTTTTAAAGGATAAATCCATCCTTTATTTTTCCAGCGATAAAGCATATTTTTAAAGCCAGCCCTTTTTTCCTGAGGATAAAAAAGTAATAAATCTTTAAAAGAAAAGACATAATACTTATTCTTATCTAAAGTTTTATAAAGTTCTCTAAAGTTCATTTCACTTAATCAACCTTTATGATTACTTAATGAAATAAGTATAGCTAAAAAATAAATTCTTGTCAAATATTAAAAAATAAAAAGATTGATTTTGTTAAGATTCACAAGGGATTGAGACACACAACCCAAAATTAATATATTAAAATATATCATAGAGGTTTTTAAATAAACTATAAAAATTTTAAAACTTACGACCAAAATCAAATGTGTTTACTGCCACAGTCCAAGAATAAGTTTCACTAAATAACCCTAATCTTAGCGAAATTTCTTGAGCCTACTTTTAAAACCATTTCATCTTTCACTTCTAAATCTAAGTCGGGAGAATTTATCTTCTCTCCGTTTAATTCTACCGCTCCTTGAGCGATTAAACGCCTGGCATCTCTTTAAGATTTCTTAAAATCTCCGTAAGTTGAATTTTATCAAGGTCTCCTGATGCAAGAGATATCATAGCCTTATACAAGTCCCCTTTAGAATTTGATATATTGATTCCATTCATTTCAAGAAAAACAAGAGCGCAAGCAAGAGCTGTTCTTTTATTTCCATCAATAAAAGGATGATTCTTACATATATAAAAGGCATAAGCCGCTGCCATTTCATAAATATCAAGGTGTAAAAAACTGCCTGAGAATGAAGCATAAGGCATTGCTGCCGCCGAACTTAAAAGATTCATATCCCTGATACCTTCAACTCCTCCATACCGCTGTATTTGATCAGTATGTATTTCTATAACTTCAGCAAGAGTTAAAAAAGTAATATCTTTCATTTACTTTGCAAGCTTCTTTAAGGTTTCTTTATGAATTCTATTTACTTTATCTAAGGATGATCTAAATTTCCTTTCTCTTCTTGAACTTTCTACAGGTGAAATAATTAAATTTCTGCCATCAGTAGTAATTTCTAAGAGAGTTTTTACATTAACTTTTAATAGTTCCAATATAGGCTTATCTATTATTAAAGCAACACTGTTCCCATGAGAAACTAATTTTTTAATCATCCTTGCCTCCTTATATTTTTCTATATATACATTGTATCACCAAAATAAAATTGAGTCAATTTTTTGACTCCGCCAAAAAATAAAAACCCCCAGCCCTCACAGGCGCGGATTTATCTAATTTCTTCCGCTACACTTTAATGTTGAATTATGATTAATAACGAATATGACTGCCTGCTTAATTTAAATCTTTTTACCCTTCTCATCAGATTTATTAATGTCGCATATGTATCTTAACTTTTCCATTTTTCGTTAAAAAAGTTAACAAATTTTTAATAGACTTTTTTTGAATGTTAAATATAATTGATAATGACCTATCAAATAACAAATAAAGGAGGTGAAAAAGAATGAATAATATTAGTGCCTTAAGGACTGCCAATTTAATTTCAGGTGACGGCGGTTGTGTTTATAACGGTAAGCGCACTCTTCATCAGAAACTATGCAAAAAAGGATTAATATTTGAAGGAAGAGATGCAAAAACTATTGAAGTAAGTCGAGATATTGAGCAAATCGGAATTAAATTTATTTCAATTCAAAAATGCAGCTTATTAACTCCTGATAAAGTTCGCTCATTACTAGAAAATAAAAATAATAATCTTGACCAAATAGTTGAAAAAATTGTTGTTAATAATTATCCATTATTTGAAAAAATTGCCAACGAAATCGACGATTTGTTTTTATTAGAATTTGTTGAAAAAACGTATTATAATGATACCCCCAAAAAAAGAGAAATTATAAAGGCTGGTTTGGCTTCGTTTGGAGAATATTTATTAAATCATTTAGTTAATTTGGGTTTTCAGTTTACACCTCTGTCCTTTAAAGATCCTCAATTTAACAAAGCGGGGGGCGGCTTCAAATTTGGAAAAAATAATATTATAGTTTTGCTTGGAGATGGTATAAATAAATTTCTTGTTCGGCATGAAACCGGGCACATGATTGATCACCTTCTTTGTCAAGAACAGACAAACGATAAAGAATTAACTTTAAGCTGTAGTCCAGAATTAGGAATTTATGAACATTTTCAAAAACTAAAGGAAGTCTATGATTTAAAAGAACCCGAGATAAAAGCCCTTAAAAATGAATTGATTAAAAATTACATCGATGCTTTCGATAAAGAACTGACAAAAAAGTTAGAAAATAAGCCAGAAGAAGAAAAAGAGAAAATAATAAAAGAACACGAAAGCGAATGGTTTAACATAAATATAGGCGTTGAATTTTGTGAAAAAATAAGGAAATTATATCCTCCCGAGATGAGATTTATAACGGGATATGCGTCCACGCATCCAGGTGAATATTTTGCAGAATGTATAGGGAACTATTTTAATGATACAAACAACCAGGATTATATTGAACAAATAAAAAATAATTGGTCGTGCTATCCTCCAAACAGAAACAATTTCCTTGAATTCATAAATAATATGCTTATCACCCGCCCCTATAGTAATCGTGAAACTTTATCACAAGAAGATCCTGAAATGTTTAAGCGTCTGGATAAATTTTTCTCCAATGGCGGCAGGAATATTGAAGATTTAAAATAATAGTTTAATTTTCAATAATCAAGATAAATTTTAGAATTCTCATCACCAGCCTTAATATTATCATGTAAATCCCAATTAATATCTTTTATTGCCCGATAACCTATATTTAAAAGCTCTTTTCCTTTCTTATTTACATTTAAACGCACCATATAATTGATAAAAGTTATAGTAAGTAAAAAAACTAAAATCATCGTAACTAATATAATGGAAAATAACTTGATAAAAAAAGAAAAATTATTATCTTTTAAGTTCAAAATTTATACCCTATTTCTTAAAGAATAAGTTTCTTTAAATAACTCTAATCTTAGCGAAATTTCTTGAGCCTACTTTTAAAACCATTTCATCTTTCACTTCTAAATCTAAGTCGGGAGAATTTATCTTCTCTCCGTTTAATTCTACCGCTCCTTGAGCAATTAAACGCCTGGCATCTCTTTTACTTTCTGCTAAATCAGCTAAAATTAATAAATTTACAATCCAAATTTTTCCATTTTTAATGTCACTGGGAGCCAGGCTAATTTCGGGTATATTGCTTGGAATCTCTTTTTTAACAAAAACTCTTTCAAATTCTTCTTCCGCATCATAAGCTAAATCTTGATTATAATAAATAGTTATAATTTCTTTGGCTAAACGTTTTTTTATTTCTTTGGGATGTAAAATTTTTTCTTCAAAGCCTTTTTTCATTTTTTCAACTTCTGTTAAATTTATATTGGTGCAAAGCTCAAAATATTTAAACATAATCTCATCCGGCAAAGACATAATTTTCCCAAAAATTTCTTTTGGGCTTTCAGTAATTCCAATATAATTTCCTAAACTTTTAGACATTTTTTGAACTCCGTCTAATCCTTCTAAAATAGGCATAAAAATCGCCGCCTGGGGAACTTGTTTATAAGCTCTTTGCAATTCTCTTCCTACTAAAATATTAAATTTTTGATCCATTCCACCTAATTCCACATCGGATGATAAATAAACTGAATCATAACCTTGCAGAAGGGGATACAAAAATTCATGCATTCCAATAGCTTGTCCTGAAGTATAACGCTTTTTAAAATCATCTCTTTCTAAAATTTGGGCTACGGTATATTTAGAAGTTAAATTAATTAAATCTATTAAATTAAGCTGGCTTAGCCACTGGCTATTAAAAACAACTTTTGTCTTCAACGGATCTAAAATTTTAGAAAATTGCTCCTGGTAAGTTTGGGCATTTAATTTTATTTCTTCTTCTGAGAGCATCGGACGCATAATTGATTTACCGCTGGGATCGCCGATTCTCGCGGTAAAATCTCCAATAATTAAATAAACTTCATGCCCTAAATCTTGAAATTGACGCAGTTTCCGTAATACCACCGCAAAACCTAAATGAACATGAGGAGCAGTGGGATCTAAACCCAGTTTAATTCTTAAAGGTTTCCCTTCTTGTTTACTTTTAATTAATTTTTGCTTCAACTCTTCTTCAGAAATAATCTCTAAGACGCCTCTTTTTAAATCTAATAATTCCTGCATTAATTTACTGCCTTTCAATAAAATCTAAAATTAATTTTGAAACTTGAGGAGCTTTTTTGCTAAAATAAAAAGCCGATAATAGAACCTCTTCGGAAATTTTAACTTTTTCTTTTAAATTTCCTAAAATCTCTGCTAAAACCTCTCCCTTATTTACTTTATCCCCAACTTTTTTATTTAAAATTATTCCCACACCTAAATCAATTTTATCTTCTTTTTTTTCTCTTCCAGCCCCTAAAAGCATTGCCGCATAACCTGCTTTTTGAGCGTCAATTTTAGAAATATAGCCGCTATACGGAGAAAAAACTTTTTTAAAAATGGAAGCTTGGGGCAATAAATTTAAATCTTCCACCGCTTTTGGATTCCCGCCTTGAAACTTTATTAATTCTTTTAATTTTTCTATTCCTTTCCCTTCATTTAATAACTGATTAATTTTTATCCAGCCTTCTTTAAAATTTCTAGCTTTTCCCCCTAATTTTAAAAGATGGGCTCCAAGAGTTAAAGAAACTTCTTTTAAAGGAGAATCTTTAATTTTGCCGTTTAAAATTAAAATGGCTTCTTTTACTTCTAAGGCATTTCCAATCATACTTCCTAAAGGTTCTTCCATATTAGTAATTAAAGCGGAGGTTTTTTTATTTACTAATTTCCCGATTTTTACCATAGTTAAAGCCAAGTTTCGAGCTTCTTTTAAAGTCTTCATAAACGCTCCGCTGCCAACTTTAACATCTAATAAAATCGCATCGGCTCCAGAAGCAATTTTTTTACTCATAATGGAACTTGAAATTAAAGGGATACTCTCAATTGTAGCGGTAACATCCCTTAAGGCATAAAGTTTTTTATCCGCCGGCACTAAATTGGAGCTTTGAGCGCAAATGCCAAGATTAATTTTTTTTACTTGATTAATAAATTCATCATGAGTTAAATTTACCTTAAAATCAGGAATAGCTTCCAGCTTATCAATCGTCCCCCCGGTATGTCCCAAGCCTCTTCCGGATATTTTAGCTAACGGAATCCCGGCGCTGGATACAAGCGGAGCTAAAATTAAAGTAGTCGTATCTCCCACCCCGCCGGTACTATGTTTATCTACCTTTATTCCCGGAATACAAGATAGATCAATTTTATCTCCTGAATTTGCCATAGCCAAAGTTAAATACGCAATTTCTTCTTTACTCATCCCTTGAAAATATACCGCCATCAAAAAAGCGCTGATTTGATAATCTGGAATATTATTATTTGCATATCCGGAAATTAAAAAATCTAACTCTTCTTTAGTTAAAGCTTGAGCTTCCCTTTTCTTAAAAATTAAATCATAAACTCGCATAATTTTATAATTTTATTTTTCGCAAAATAAACATTTGATACCATAATTCTAAATTTAAATATCTCCAGATTTCCCATGAATAATCATTTTTCCCTGCTAAATGTTTTTCAAAGCGGGATTTTAATTCTTTTAAATTTAAAATTTCCGCTAAAAAATACGGCTTAGAAAATAAAATTTCTTCTACGCTTTTTCCTAAACCTTTTCTAAGCCAGCGGGAAAAAGGAGTGGGATAACCTTTTTTATCACTACGGTTTATTATCTCCGAAGGCAAGATTCCCCTTAAAGATTCTCTCATAATAACTTTAGTAGTCGAAGCTTTAATTTTTAATTCATAAGGAAGACCTAAACAAAATTCCACTAAACGATAATCTAAAAAAGGAGTGCGTGCTTCAATGGAAAAAGCCATGCTGTTTCGATCTTCATAACGAAGTAAAGCTGGAATAGAAGTCTTAGTTAAAGACCAGTATAAAAGATCGTTTAATTTATCTTTAAATTTAATTTCTTTTTTTCTTGCTAAAGGCTCTTTAAAAAATAAATTCTCAAATTCAGGATTATAAATACTTATCTTTTTATTTTTCTTAAAATTAATTTTAGGCATTCTTAATAAATTATTAAAAAAACGCGGAAAGAAAAGAGAACGCAGCATCTCAATTAAGCCTTCATTATAATCTTCTTTAGTTAAGGCTTTTATTTGAGGATATTCTTTAATAATTTTCAAAGCATAACTTAATTTATTTTTTTTCCCTGAATCTAATAAAGTGAATAAATAAGCTGAAAAATAATAAAAATATCCTCCTAAAAGTTCATCTCCCCCCTGCCCGTCTAAGAGGACTTTTACCTTATTTTTAGCCAGCTGCATTACATGCCATTGAGAATAAAGCCCCGGACCTAAAGTTGGTTCATCTTGGTAATAAATAATTTTAATTAAATTTTCTAAAAAATTATCTGTATGAGGATAAATAAAATTTGACTCACAATTACAATAATCTTTAATTAAATTAATATAATAACTTTCATCACAATCTTTATCTTC